>JAAZIZ010000340.1 GCA_012800565.1 Lentisphaerota bacterium | reverse complement strand
GTCCCAGTCCGATGCCAAGCAACCCGCCGCTGAATGAGAGCACCACGGTCTCAATCAGAAACTGGGCGATGATCTGCCGCTGTTTGGCGCCTATAGCCCGGCGGATGCCGATTTCGCGGGTGCGTTCGGTGACACTGGCCAGCATGATATTCATAATCCCGATGCCACCGACCAGCAGGCTGATGCCAGCGATGGCACCCAGGACAGTATTGAAGATTTTCTTGGTCGCCTCAGCCTGCTTGAGCAATGCCAGTGGCACGCTGATACTGTAGTCTTTTTTGCTGTGATACAGCGACATCTGGTACTCGATAGCCGCTGCTGTGGCTTCTACCTGCTGCTCATCAACGACTTCTGCAATCAGCTGATGCAGTTCGACTTGTTCGCGAATGCGGGAGCCGGATTTGTTCTGCGTGAAGATATCACCGAAGTGCTCTTTGGCGACGCTGAGGGGGATATAGGCATCGGTCTGCTGGTCCGGAGTCTGCATCCCTCCCTCGCTGGCGCTCTCGCTTTGAACAATGCCGATAATCTCATAATAATTGCTGCCGATACGCAGCGATTCACCGATGGCGGCCTTGGTCGCCAGAAGCTTGCGGGCACCATGTTCCGTCAGCACCGCAACGGTATTCTTTTGCGTAACATCATTTTGCACAAAGACTCTGCCGGCAATGATAGGTCTGGCGACCAGCTGGAACCACTCGTGGCTGGTCCCGACCACCCTCAGTTCCATGGTGCGCTGCCCCAAGCGTCCTTCTTTCGGCATCACTTTGACCGGCACAATGCGCCGCAGGCTGGGGATGGTTTCGTGCAGGCGCTTGACATCCTCATAGAGCAAGCCATAGATGCTCATAAACGAACGCACATTGGTCGCCCCCTGCTCCTCAACGGGTTTCTGAGCCGTGATGATGATGTTCCGGCTGCCCAGCTTGCGGATTTGCTCCAAGGCTTCCATACTGGCTCCTTCGCCTACTGCCAGCATCGCGATCACGCTGCCGACCCCGAAGACCAGCCCCAGCATGGTCAGGAAGGAACGCAGTTTGTGCAGCATCAGGTTTTTTACCCCCAGCTGTATATCGCGCAGGAAACGGTTGAAAAAAAGCAGCATCAGGTTATCCTTCGATCTTGGCTACCAGTCCATCAAGCATAAACAAACGTTTTTTGGCAAATTGGGCAATACTCGGTTCGTGAGTAACCATAATGATAGTCTTGCCGTCCTGGTTCAGTTTGGCCAGCAAGTTGATGATTTCTTTGCTGGTATTGGAATCCAGGTTTCCGGTCGGTTCATCGGCAAGCAGGAATACCGGGTCGTTTGCCAGAGCCCTGGCGATGGCTACCCGCTGCTGCTGTCCGCCGGACAACTCCGTTGGACGATGCGCCAGGCGTTTCTCCAGTCCGACCATTGCGGCCAGTTCGCGGGCCCGCTCATTGCTTTGTTTTTCCGGCCAGCCCAGGTAATATAGCGGCAGGGCGATATTTTCTTCCACGGTCAGCTGCGGAATCAGATTGAAGCTCTGGAAGATAAAGCCCAGATACTTCAGGCGGATATCGCTCAGCTCGTTGTCATTCAAGGAGCTGATATCCTGTCCGTTTAAAAAGTACTTCCCGCCGGTTGGGCGGTCCAGGCAGCCCAGGATATTCAACATGGTGCTTTTTCCCGACCCGCTGGGGCCCATAATGGCCCAAAAGCCACCTTTCTCGAATTGCGCGGTCACACCAGCCAGAGCATGGACCTGCTGGGTGCCCATAATGTAGGTCCGCCGCAGATTTTCAAACCGGACGGCATATTCGGTAGAATTGTTTGCCATAATTTTGGTCGCTGAGAAAGTTTATTTTTCGGCGGCTGAGTCCTGTGCCGGCGGGTTCTGGCTTGGTGCAGGTGTACCCTCAAGACGACGCTGGCGGCGCTGGCGCATAGCCGCGCGTTCCTCCTCGCTCATATTGGCCATGCGTTCCTGCAGCTGCTGCCGCTGTTCCGGGGTCAGATTCGGGCGCTGACGTCTGCTTCGATCGCCGCTGCCATCGCTGCTGCCTTCTGGGGGTGCTGGTTTATCTTGAGGTGGTGGCGCGGCAACCTCCTGACGGGCAGGGATGCTTACATCCAGCACTTGGTCCTGCGAGCGTATGGACACGGCTTCCTGCAAAGGCGGTGCCAGGAGTACCTTTTCCCCTGCTTTCAATCCGCTCAGGATATGCACCATGCGGTTATTGTCCTGGCCAATCTCAATTTCACGCTTTTCGGCTGGTCCTTGCGCTGACTGGACAAATACGATCGGCGTGCCGCTGGCGCGGACTACGGATTGGACCGGGATATACATTGCCTTTTCATGTTGTTCAACGATGATTTCTGCCTCGCAGTTCATTCCCGATTTGAGCCCGGTGGTGTCCCCTTCCAAGGTCACAAGGGTGTTGTAGACTTTCAGATCGGGATTCATAAAAATGCTGTGCGGGTCCGGCAACGGTGCAATGCGGGAGATTGTACCGGTAAAGATTTGTCCCGGCAGGGCATCGACGCGCAAACGTACCGGCAAACCAATATAAGTTTTTTTCAGGTTCGTCTCATGGAGTTTAACTTCAGCGACGAAAGTATTAGCGGTCGGCAGGTAAATAAGTTCCTGGCGCTCATGTACCTCCTGTCCTTCAGCCAGTGGAGCGGTATTTCTGCGCCAGTCACTGCGGGCGCTGGTGGCATAAATCACCAGACCATCAGCAGGAGCAAAAATTTTGGAGAGTTCGATCTGACGGATGAATTTTTCCAGACGTTGTTTTTGCCGATTCAACTCCAGCTCTCTGGCCAGCAGTTGCGCTTCGGCCTGCACAACCTTTGCTTTGCTGCTGCGGCGGATGCGTTCGAGGGCCATTTCCGACTGGGAGACATCGCTCTGGAGCTCATCAATCTGGCGTTTATAAGTATAATTTTCCAGCAGCTCCAAGTTGGCTTTAGCTGTCTGCAGTGCCAGTTCACAGCGCTGGCAGGCAAGCTGATCAGAGCGCAATTCAGTCTCAGAGAGATATTTTTCTTTGAACAGGGTCTCAGACCACTTCAGTTCATCCTGAGCCTGCTGGAGTTCCTCCTCGGCCAGGAAAATTTTGCCTTGGTACTCCTTGAGGGTTTTGGGGTATTCACCTTCTTTGTACTTGCGCAGGTCTTCAATCGCGAATTTCAGGTTCAGTTCAGCCAGATCAGTATCGGCTTTGGCCTGGTTCTTCACCACTTCGAGATTCTCACTGGACTCAACAAAAGAAGCGTTGGCATTCTGGACCGTAATTTCCTGATTGACCTTGTTGTCCTGGGCCGAGGAGGAATCCAGTTCTATCAGCAGATCACCCTTGCTGACCCGGGTGCCTTCCGGAATAAGCGACAGGATAGTCGAACGGCCTTCGACTTCGCTTTTGATAATCAGCTGCTCCTTGGGTTGAATCGTACCCGACTCCAGCAGATTGATGACCAGTGGCCCTTCCTGGACTTCGATATAGAGCTCCTCAGCAGCGGCTGCATTTTGCTTCTGTCTGCGCTCCATTGTCAGCCAGGCCAACAGCAGACCGGCGAACAGAAACAACAATAAAATCCACAACCATTTCCGTGATTTCTTCGCCATCGAATTTTTCCTCTGTTTTCTGGCCAGCAGATGCCGGATATAAAAACTACTTGTAATCCTGCAGATTTAATTCCTGCAATTGGCCCTCGGACGAAACGGTCAGTACGCCGAGGTTGCGCTGCAGGTCAAATTCCTGCAGGCGGTAATTGACCACTGCGCTGGTCAGGGAATTCTGGGCTGAGAGCAAGGCTCCCTGGGCTTCCAGCAGATCGCGGATTTCAGCTCTGCCGGCCTGCAGGAGTGTGTCGGTGCTTTTGACCCGCCGTTCGGCCAGAGTCACGGCCTGGCTTTGGATGATCAGGGTCTCGCGATACTGCCGCAGCATGCGCAGATTCCTGCGGATATCAAGCTTGATATTGTCCTCTTTGCTCTGCAGTGCGCGCACCGCCGCCTCCAGATTCAGCAAGCTCTCGCGGTATGCGTTTCGCTCACGGGTGCGTTCCCAAGGCAGGTCCAGGGTCAGCAGTCCGGAATAGGCACCGGCTCGGGGATTGAATTCGGCGTTGTTCTGGCTGGTGTTGGAATATGAGCGGCGTTGCCCGACGGCAGCTTAGCCGCCCAAGGTCAATTCTGCCCGTAGGGCGTCTTCAGCGATAAGGACCTTGCGCTGAGCATCCTCAACTCGATCAGAAAGGGTCTGCAGATCAAGACGTTCCCGAAACGCAATGGCGATGGCCTTGGCTTCTTGAATTTCGTATTTGCCGGCGTTGCTGTCGTCCGGCTCAG
>JAAZIZ010000339.1 GCA_012800565.1 Lentisphaerota bacterium | reverse complement strand
TGCTGAAAACGCCGGAGGATTTTGCCAATATCCCGGTGCGCATGGCGCCGGACGGTGCAGTTGTCCGGGTGAAAGATGTAGGACGCACAGGACTGGGTACCTTTATCAGTGATATCAATTCTCTTTACAATGGCAAACCGGCGGCTCTGCTGGCCATCCGGCAGACACCTGGTGCTAATGCCCTGACCACGGCGAATGCCATCAAAACCAAAATGAAAGAACTCAGCCAGCATTTTCCGGCAGGTCTGAGCGTCGTCTATCCTTATGACACGACGCCTTTTGTGGTGGTAGCGATCAAGGAAGCGGTCAAGTCTTTGTTCCAGGCCATCCTGCTGGTTTTTCTGGTCATGTGGCTGTTCATGGGCAATATACGCGCCACCCTGATTCCGACTATTGCGGTGCCGGTAGTTCTTCTGGGAACCTGTGCCGCCTTGAACATCTTTGGCTTTTCGATCAATATGCTGACCATGTTCGCGATGGTGATTGCCATCGGCCTGCTGGTTGATGACACGATTGTGGTGGTCGAGAACGTTGAGCGTCTGATGAGCGACGAGGGGCTGTCACCCCTTGAGGCCACCAGAAAATCGGTAGGGCAAGTAACCAGTGCACTGATCGGTTTTGCCCTGGTGCTATCGGCCCTGTTCGGTCCGATGGCTTTCTTCAGCGGTTCGACGGGTATAATCTACCGGCAATTCTCAATGACTATCGTGACCTCCATGGCATTCTCGGTGACTGTGGCTCTGATACTCACGCCGGTTCTGTGTGCCAGCATCCTGAAACCGCCAAAAGACCGTCGGACTGCCGAGGGCGGTTTCAAGCCTCTAAGCGCCTTTTTCCGCTGGTTCGATGATAAATTCGACCGGTTCCGGAACTGGCTGGTCGCCCTGGTTGGTCATGGCTTGGCCCGCAAAGCTCGCTTTGTCCTGGTGTATCTGCTGATTGTCGGCGGATTACTCATTCTTTCCCGCAATATCTCAACGAGTTATCTGCCGGATGAAGACCAGGGGATGCTGCTGACCCAGGTATCCCTGCAGACCAGCGCGACCCTGGAACAGACCGAGGAAATGCTGGCCAAGGTTCGGGAATATTTCCTGCAGCAGGAAGCTGATGCGGTGGAATCTTGTGCGACTGTCGTCGGCATCGGATTTTCCGGGCGGGCACAGAATAACGGTATCGTCTTCGTCAAACTGAGGGAATGGGAACAGCGCCGGAATGCGAAGCTGAAAGCGGATGTGGTGGCGAACAGGGCTACGGCACATTTTGCCCAAAAATACCACAATGCCATGATTTTTGCCTTCCCGCCGCCGGCGATTGCTGAGCTGGGCACCGCTCAGGGTTTTGACTTCCAGCTGGTGGACCGCAGCGGTTCCGGACACGAGGCATTGTTAAATGCCCGCAATCAGCTGCTGGGCATGGCCATGCAGGATAAACGCCTGATGAACGTCCGCCCCAACGGTATGGAGGATGTGCCGGAATACCGGGTCGATATCGACTGGGACAAGGCGGGTGCGCTGGGTGTGTCAATCAGTTCGATTCATGCAACGATTTCGGCAGCTTTCGGCAGCGCTTATGTCAACGACTACATTCAGAATGGGCGGATCAAACGGGTATATATGCAGGCAGATGCGCCATACCGGATGCTGCCTGAGGATTTGCAGCGTCTCTATGTCCGCAACCGCCAAGGCAAGATGGTGCCTTATTCGGCCTTTGCCAGTGAGCGCTGGTCAAGTGGCTCGCCGAGACTTGAGCGTTTTAATGCTTTTCCCTCAATCAATATCTGGGGCCAGCCGGCAAAGGGTTACAGTTCCGGTGATGCAATGAAGATCATGGAAGAGTTGACGGCGAAGTTGCCCCAGGGTTATGGGTGTGAGTGGACCGGGCTTTCCTATCAGGAGAAGCAGGGCACCAGCCAGACATGGTTGCTGTACACTTTCTCAATTATCATCGTCTTCCTGTTTTTGGCTGCCCTCTACGGTAAATGGGACATTCCCTTTGCTGTGCTGCTGACTTTGCCGCTGGGGGTGATCGGCGGTTTTATCGCCTCAATGAGCCGCGGCCTGCCCAGCGACGTCTATTTCCAGATCGGGCTGCTGAATACCCTGGGGCTATCGACCAAAAATGCGATTTTGATTGTGCAGTTCGCAATGGGTGGAGTTGATCAAGGTATCGGGATGCTGGAATCTTGTCTTACAGCAGTGCGCCTGCGGCTGCGGCCCATTATGATGACCTCGCTGACTACCGGTCTGTCAGTGTTTCCGATGGCGCTCAGCACCGGTGCTGGTGCCGGTGCGATGAATGCCATCGGCACGGTCGTCTTCGGGGGAATGGTCTCCGGAACGCTGCTGGTCGTGATCTTTGCACCGCTGTTTTATATGATGGTGGATAAATTCTTCGGCGGAGAACGCAGGCGGGCTGCTGCGGCGGCTTTGAAAGGAGGAGTAAAATAATGCGAATCGTTTTCATAGCCTTGCTGACCCTGGGATGCCTCTGCGGCTGCACCATGATTCCCAAGTATGAACGCCCGGCGGCACCGGTGCCGCAACTGCTGCCAGGAGAAGCGGAACCGGCAGCCCAGGATGCTGCGCCTGACATCAGCCAGTTGCCTTGGCGCGAAGTCATCACCGATGCCAATCTGCAGCGTTTGATCGACATTGCCCTGGAAAACAACCGCGATTTCCGCCTGGCGGCGCAGCGGGTGGAGCTGACCCGGGCGCTGTACAACATCCAGCGTCAGGAGTTGTTCCCCAGTCTGTACGCTGTCGGCGGCGGCGGGCGGCAGCGCAGTGCGGCTGATCTGACTCCGCCGGGACAGCCGCGCACCAGCAAACATTACAGCGCCAATCTCAGCGTGCTGTCCTGGGAACTGGATTTTTTCGGCTACTTGCGCAGTCTGAGCGAGCAGGCCATACAGGAGTACTTGGCGACTGAGCAAGCCCGGCGCAGTGCGCAGATTATGCTTGTGGCAACGGTAGCCCAAGGGTACTGGTCTCTGGCTGCGGAACGGGAAGCCCTGCAGCTGGCGGAATCCACGCTTAAGTCCCAGCAGGAGGCTTACGCTTTGGTCAAGCATCAGTACGAGACAGGTTTGGTCAATGAACTTGATTTCCGGCGGGCACAGACACCGCTGGAGATTGCCCGGGTTGACGTGGCCCGTTACCAGCGCCAGGCTGAGCAGGCCGGCAATGCCCTGCGGCTGCTGCTGGGACAGGAGCCACCGGCGCAGCTGCTGCCGGCACAGCTGTCCGGGCTGGCCGCGCCGGCGACCTTGCGTCCCGGCCTGTCTTCAGAGCAGCTGCTGCTGCGTCCCGATGTCATTGCCGCTGAGCACCAGCTTCTGGCCGCGCAGGCGACCATCGGCGTGGCCCGGGCGGCATTCTTCCCACGCATTACTCTGACCGGTGCCCTGGGCACTGCCAGCGACGAGCTGTCCAGGCTGTTCAAGTCCGGGAATGGAACCTGGAGCTTCACACCCCAGATCACCATGCCCATTTTTGACGCCCGTACCTGGTCGGCGCACCGGGCCAGCAAAGTTCAGCGCGAGATGGCCCTGACCCAATACGAGAGAGCCATTCAGAATGCTTTCCGTGAGACTGCGGATGCCTTGTCACTGTGCCGCACGATTGGCAATCAGCGCCAGGCCCAGGAAGCCCTGGTATCGGCTCTGGCGGAGACCTATCGCCTGGCGCAGTTGCGTTTTGAGAAAGGCGTTGACAGCTATCTCGGAGTTCTGGATGCACAACGCTCGCTGTTTGCGGCGCAGCAGGCGCTGATCAGCCTGCGCCTGGCCGAGCACAGCAGCCAGCTGCAGCTCTATGCTGCTTTGGGCGGCGGCGGTGCAGCAGCAGACCAGCCGGCGGAGTAATACGGTTGCTGCACTGTTCTGCGGCCGGGGCATTCAGGACTGTTAACATCCCAACATCAATTTCTTGCACCTTTTTTCTTGACATCCGGATTTCCCGGGCTACATTAGATGCATACGGCGATCTTGACGTTACGAGCAGGCCACATTGTTGGAAGCTGGCGTCAGGCATCGCCGTTATTTTTTATTCCGCTGACTTTCCAGCCCGATGAGAACTGCTCAGCTTTTATCTTCGGAACGACCGCCTCCGCTGCAGACTTTTCCGCCAAGACGTGGGCATTTACTTGCAGAGATGATTTGCGGCTGATATATTCTCGCATGACGGTTTTGCCTAAACTCATCAGTAATTGAGGTCTGATATGCGAGCGCTTAAGGTTTGGCTGACGGCGGTACTGGGTTTAGCGGCAGGTTGCATTTTGGCTGAAGATGTGCGCATCTGGCCGCTGTATTATCGCAATACTGATGCAGCCAGTGGCGAAACCAGGCAGGAAATTTTCTGGCCCTTGTATTCGCGATACGCGACACAAACGCAGTCTGTCCACAAAATTCTGAGCTTTCAGAATGAATATCCTGACCAGTTTCCCAGTCAGCAGTATTTTCTCTGGCCGCTGACCGGTTTTCGCTGGGGTGAAGACCTGCATGACCTGTGGATTTTTCCGTTTTTATGGAGCGCTTCGGACGGGAACCGCGGGCATTTGAGCTGTTTTCCGCTGTGGATGTGCTGGTGGCGTCCGAATCGCCTGCATCTGAATCTTGCGCTGCTGCAGCATAACACCTGGAGAAAGAACGGGCAGTCGCATTATCTGTTCCCGCTGCTCTGGACCCACTGGGACGAAAGCCAGTATCGCAAAGAGTTTTCTCATGGCGTGTTTCCAGTATTCCGGGCGGCCAAGCATCAGGATATAACGGTTAAAGATGCAGCCGAAAGTGGCCGGTATGCCTCCTTTTATCTGTTTCCTTTCTGGCTGGGCAGCCGGGGGCAGGATGCCTCCTCAGGACGACGCGCATATCTGCACCAATGGCAGGGGCTCCTGCCGCTGTTCTACGCCACCAACCGAATGGATGTCTCCGGTAAAAACAAAGAACGCGGCATTGAGATTTGGCATGAAAACATCTTCTGGCTCTTTCCCTGCTGGCAGAAAAGCAGAAGCCGTGCGCCCAGCGAGAACCCACCGAAGACCCGCGCCGAACTGGAACAGCTCTCCACCGAGGATTTTCAGCTTGACGAAAGCTGCCGCCTGTTGCCGCCTTTCTACTGGCAGCAGAAAAAACGCGATTATCACCCGGGCAACCGGAAATGTACCGCTGAAAGTGAGCAATTCTGGCTCCTGCCCTGGTGGATGAATTACCGCCAGAATTCTGCCGGTGAGCTGCGCTCCAACTGGGTATTTCCGGCGCAGTGGGGAACAAGCCGGAAAAAAGGGCAGCAGGAGCTGACTCAGACCAAGACCTGGCGTGCATTCTGGCCGCTGTATCGCTCCGGTCGCGAGAGCGAACAGACGGCAGCGGGGGTGGTGCGCCTGGACAGCCAGTCTTTGTGGCTTTTCCCCTGGTACAGCAGTGCTTTTACCGGCCCGCAGGCCCGCGGCAACAGCTGGTTTCTGCTGTTTGGCGGCGCAGGAACAAGCACTCAGCAGCTGGAGCAAAGCCAGGCCGAGCAGGGCTTCCGCTATGTTCTGCCGCTGTATTTCCAGTCCTGGCTGCGGCAAAATGAGGGCGAATCCGTGCTGCGCAAAGAAGATAAGCTGTGGGCATTCCCGTACTGGCGCAATCGTGGCCAGGAAAAAGAACAGGATTTTCTGCCCCCATTCTATTTCTCTGACCGGCAACGGCATCGCAATGATTTTCTGTCCGTGGCCGGACTTTATAACCGTCGGGAAAAGCAGGCCTCGCTGCGCCGCAAACAGCGCCATGAAGCCGAGCAACTTGGTAAATTGCCCGAAGAATGGTTGGCAAAATGGGATCGGGATGACTGCTTCTGGCAGCATCTTCTGCCTTTCTGGTTCCGCTCCTTTGATGCTAAAAACGAATCGCATACAATCTTCCCGCTGTACAGTTTTTCCGATGGTTGCAACCGGCACTATGATCGCCGGGAGACCCTGCATCTGCCCTGGCTTCTGGGCAAGACTACTACGGTAAAGCGTGCCGATGGTTATCAGGAAAAGACGCAATCATACGCGTTATCGCTGTATCAGCGCAGCAACAGCACCTGGCTGGATGAGAAGCAGCAACAGCAGCAGGCTTCCTCAATGCGGATTTGTCCTCTGTTCAGCTATTCAGACAACCCTGGCGGGAATTTCCGCTGCTGGAGCACATTGCCGCCGTTTTCATATCGGCGCAACGGTTCAATTTTTGCCGAAAACAGCCGTTCGCTGTCACTGCCCTGGCACTGGCTGCCGCTGTACCGGTCGGAAACTTGGCAGTCCTCACCGGTCAAGGGCAAGATTATTCACAAAAATTGGCTGTTTCCCTTTTATGTCTTTGAGGACAATGAAACGACGGAGACGAAACGCCTGTCCATATTCTGGTTTCTCTATCACCGCGAGCAGTTCCGGCAGGAAAAGAAGGCCTGGGGCTTGGGCGGAGGACTGAGTAACTACTACGAACTCGACAGCAACGGCTTTGAGGAACGCAGCATCCTGTACCGCCTGTACCGCTTCCGGGAACGCAGCTGGTTCAAGGAACGGGAAATCATGCCGTTCTACGCATCCGCGGACTATGCGAATTCGGACTGGCACTGGTCGGTGTTAGGAGGACTCTTCGGTGCCGGCAAAAGCGGCAATACCAGCTGGGTGAAGTTCCTCTACATTCCGTTCCGGAAACAGGAAAGTCCGATATCTGCCGAACAACTTGAGGCGGAACGCCTGCAACGGGCGCCGAAGCATCTCGAATATGCGCTGAAATATGCGGAAGCAGGACGTTTTGACCGCGCTGCCATGGAATTCCTGCTGGCCGAAGGCGCCTTCGAGAAGGATTACGACTTGCTGCTCGCCGCCGGCAATGCTTATGCCAAAGCGGATGCAGAACGCTTCGCGGAATACTTCCGCAAAGACCTTCTTTCCTCCCAGGCAATACTGGCCGGCAAAGGCGAAAAATACCGTCGCGGACGCGCCAAGCAGGGACTGCTGCGTCAGGCACTCGAATTCTACCGGCAAGCAATTGAGTTGCGCGGCGCTTCCTCGGACCTGCTTTGCCGGATGGCGCTCTGCCACCTGCAGCTGGAGGAAAATGCAGAAGCTCTTCAGAAGCTGAAACAGCGCGATGAACAATTCCCGTCCTTTGCCGCCGCCGCCGATTATTTCCGCGTCGCCGATAAAATGTATTCCAGCTCCAAGCCGGTCCCCGCGGGAGTGCCTCCGCGGCATGAATTGCTCGAACGCATGCTTGAGCGTTTCCCGGAACATCCTTTGTTTTATTTGTATAAAGCCCATCCCATCGACGGAGATCAATCCGAAGCAACGGATTTATATGAAAAAGCGGCTTTTGTGCGGCCCCCTGATGAGGAACTCATGCCACTGCCAATCAACCAGGAACTGCCCTGCCCACCCATTCATCACTGGGGAGATTTTCCGCAGGCGGCAAAGCTTTCCGCTTATGCGGCGGGCCGGGCGGTTATACTGCTGAATGAACGCTATCAGCAGGCACGCAAGGCGAAACCGCAGCAGCTGACCCGGGAACTGGCTCTGGAATTCAAACAGCGCGCCTTCAAACTATATCCGCAGCAAGGCCAGTCCGGCTGGGGAGACTTGCAGATTCTTGAGAAGTATCACGGGGAATTCGGCAGCGATATCGCCTTGCGTCAGGACTTGCTGGAACTGCAAAAGACGGTTTCAGAAGACCCGGACAAGAAGCGGGTTTTGCGGTATGTGCAACGATCGCTGCTCGCAGTCGAACTGCGTTTGTCGCAACTAAATTCTTGGAACGTGCGCCGGATTGATGCAGGAGCCACGCCGCAACAGCAGGAAATCCGCCGGCTTGATAAAGCTGACGATGGCTATATCGACCTGGATGCTTTCTATGGTGGCATCGATCATTGCGAAATCGAGGCAGAATGCAGTATTTCTGCCCCGGCAGAAACTCAAGTGCAGCTGCGCCTGGGATTTGACCGCGAACTGCGTGTCGAACTCAATGGGAAACAGGTCTTCGGGCCGAAAAAACAACGCATTGCCCGGCGGGACAGCTTCACCATCCCGCTGACCCTCCGCCCTGGAGAAAATACTCTCAAGTTTTATGTGAAAGACGATACGCTCAGCTGTGGATTTTATGCCCGCCTGAGCGATCCAGCCGGCCATCCCACCGGCCCCTGGCGCTGGCAGTCACCTCCCTGTCAGCCATAAAGAATAATATCCGCTCGGGGCTATAAAGCCAAGGCGGGGTCTGGCGTCCCCTTGGCTATTTGACTGTTGCGCCCCGCGGCCCCAGGATTCTGCCGCCGTCGATGGTATAATCCACGCCGGTGATATAAGCCGCATCATCGGCGGCCAGGAATGCGATCAGATCGGCAATTTCGCTGCGCTTGCCGGTGCGTCCGAGCCAGTTTCCGGGCGTGGGGTTGGTGCAATCATCTGAACTTGAGACCATTCCCGGAGACACGCAGTTAACCGTGATATTGTATTTAGCCATCTCCATGGCCAGGCATTTGGTCAGCATAATGACACCTGCTTTGGCGGCAGAATAATCACTGAAGCCCGGCAACCCGACTTCGCCGGCGATGGAGCCCAGGTTGATAATCCGGCCGTATTGTGCGGTTACCATCTGGGGCAGGAAAGCCTGAGTCACCCGGTATGTGCCATTGAGATTGATGTCAATGATGCGCTGCCAATCTTCCTCCGCAGTCTCAAGGAAGAGCGCATTGCGCTTGTTTTCGTGTACCCAGACACCGGCGTTGTTGACCAGAATATCGACCTTGCCGAAATCTGCCAGAATCTGCCGGGCAGCGCTCTTCACGCCCTGGCTGTCCCTGACATCCATGACGTAAGCCTGGACTCGAATATCGTGGCCGGCAAGTGAATCCGCCAGCTCCTGCAAGGCTGGCAGCGAAAGGTCGGTCAGAGCCAGGGAGACATTCTCCGCCGCGAGCTTTTTGGCCAAGGCGCGGCCAACGCCGCCGGCCGCTCCGGTGATGACTGCGGTGCGATGATTGAATTTCATAAACGCCTCACGGTTATGGATTCTGGTCTGCTTGCTTCAATGGAGGTTTGGTCTTGCCCAGGCGCCGCAAGGTGGGACGGTGCAGGATGATTTCACCGACGCTTTCGGCCGTGTTCAGGCGCAAACCGCAAACGCCGCCAGGAGCAGTCAGGGCAAGTTCCTGGCTGGGATGCTGGGCGGACAAGATGAATTGTGCTGCCGGCTGGCCGTCAGTGAGCAATTCAACTGCAACCCGGCTGGAAGGAGTGAGGGGAATAAATCGCAGACCAGCCGAGAAACTCTGAAAAATATTTTTTGGCAGAACATACAGCAGCCTGGTGTCATAATGGGCCCAGAAGCTCAGCTTATGTTGGTCCTGGCACAAGGACAGGAAGCGGTATTTGCCGCTGCCTCCCAAGGGGAATTCGAACGGCTCGAAGATAGTCAGAGGCACGGTGCTGGGGAATTCAGCCGGGCGCAGTCCGGCCAGGTGCTCCGAGGTGGCGATGGCATCGGCGCAGAGCCGCACCGCGTTGGCAGCCATCTGCCGCGGCTGGCTGTCTGCGACAGCAGGTACGAACAGAAACCGGAAGATACAATGGAGAGAATCATTGGTGGCGCGGACATACTCGGCGTAGAGCCTGGCCACGGCTTCATCGACTGACGCGCCCAGCACCCGGGCGCGGTATTCCCCGGCTGCATTCTCCGGACAAGGCAGTCCGGTCAGTC
Source organism: Lentisphaerota bacterium (assembly GCA_012800565.1). Lineage (GTDB taxonomy): Bacteria > Verrucomicrobiota > Lentisphaeria > Oligosphaerales > Oligosphaeraceae > JAAZIZ01. The sequence continues at coordinate 3,703 of JAAZIZ010000339.1, read as the reverse complement.
GCTCCAGTTGTGGTTCGCCGCTAAGCCGGTCCAGGGCAAACAGGTCGGTTCCGCCCGGACCTTCCAAGGCATGCATCCCGAAAGTTGCGTCTTGCAGGAAATGCAGCAGCACGCCCAAAAAGCGGCAGCCGCGATCGTAGTCTTGGCGGCGCCAGCAGTCGGCGACAGTCTGGAAATAATGGCGGAAAGCGGCTTCGACGTGGCGAAAGTTATCGTTCCGGAAAGGGTAGGTACGCTGCAGTCCGCCGCCGGGCTGGTGCTGCCAATAGCGGTACAGATCGACATAAGGCACATTGGGGGGATAATGGAACTGGATACCTTCGAAAAAGAAATTGTACTCCTCAGTCTGTTCCGGGTGAACAAAATAGAGGTCGGGATAGAGGCAGTATTGGCGGATCAGTTCATCTCTGCCGATAGGGCAGTTGCAATCGGCTCGGGTCAGTGCTTCGGCGGTCAGCAGCTGATGGGTCTTATCCCCTGGCATGTGCTGTTATTCCTTTGTGGTCTCGGGCCCGGTCAATAACCATTGGGGTCCCGGGTGATATAATCCGAACTGGCCGGCCAGTTCCAGCCGCCCTGCTCTGCGTCATCATAGACATTCAAGTAGCAGGCCACAGTACCTGACGGAATAACCGCCCGGACACTCTCACGGTCGAATTCCGCCGGGATGGCCTGCCAGCGGCGCTGCGGGGTCGGGCCGGAGTCAAGAGTATATTCCAGTTCCGCCCGCAGGATGCCTCGGCCAGGGCGCAATATGGGGGCAGAGATGACCTCACCGTTCAGTGAAGAGGAGCCGAGTTTCGGTACCGCAGTTCCGCCGGAGCAGAAAGAATCCGCATAGCGCTTCGCCCAAGGAAATGCGAAAGCGCCGTGGCTGTGTTCAAGAGCCGGAACCAGCGCCGCAGCATCACTGGACGGAGCAGCGCTGACCGAGCGCGACCAGGAGCTGGGGGCGAAACTCAGGTCATTGGTGCCGTTGATCCAGAGCAGCGGCACCTGGCATTGGGGCAGGAAATGCTTCGGCTCCCACCATTCGCGGGCATATTTATGAAAGCCCAAATCCGGTCCGGCGAGGTCATTGAAACCGCAGCCGTAATTCAGCACTGCGAATTTCAGGCGCGGGTCCAGCGCCGCGGCGATAGCTCCCAGCACCCCTCCCCAGGACACGCCGATCATGCCGATTTTCTCTGGGTTGATTTGCGTTTGGATGCGCAGGAACGAATGTGCTTTCAGGCAGAGTGCCACTGCGTGGCGGACCCATTTGCCGTATTCCTGGCTGGCTTGTTGATTCCAGCCTTTCTGCCAGTCTTGAGGAAAGCTGTCCAGCCCCTCGGCTGCGAGCCAGGATTCTGGCAGCGCGGCGCGCTCGGCCTGCAGCTTGTCAGTTTCCGGCAGCTTGCCATAGTGGTCGAAAGCAATGGCAGCATATCCCCAGCGGTTCCAGTGCTGGACATATTTCGCGAAGGCGGTGCCACCGCCGCCATGAAACAGTACTACTGCCGGCCAGCCGCCAGACGGTGCAACTCCATCCGGCAGAGAATAATACGCATAAGCCCAGGTGGAACGTCCTGCCACCGTCTGGCCCTGCAGCAGCAGCGACTGCAGGCCGGGCAACGTAAAGCGCTGAAAATCCTCAGCAGAGCGGATTTCCGGGGAAGAAAAAAGCTCCTGGCTGTTCCAAGCATCCTTTGAGTCCATTTTAGTCACTCCAAATAGGTTCTTGGGTTAAGATCAGAAAATCTGCCTCTAATGTAAACAACATTGCCGGGATTTCTATTCCCGACAGCTAAAAACAAAGGGATACGCCGGATTTCAGGGTAATGCGTCAGTAACCACCCCGGCTGTACACAACTGTCTTTTTTCAAGGCTCTGGAGATGGGCAATGCAGTCGGCCGTTAATTACACACAAATCATGTCCTTTCCATGATTTTTATGAATGTGTTATTCTGCACTTTTATTTTTTTCCAAGGGCGATAAATTTTACTCACTCTCAAGGTCTCCCTATTGCATCAGTATCTCTCTGATGTGCGGACTGGAAGTGGTAAAAGCAAGGCTGATATTTGAAAGGAAATGACATGGGGGTATCGCAGAAAAATGGCAGGATTACCTTTGATGGGCAGTTGAATGACAAAGTTCGCCGTCTTATCCGCGAAAAACGCCTGCATCTTGGCCTGACATATCGGGCTTTGGCCGCATATTTCCATAGCAGCTGGTCGACCATTCGCAAATGGGAATATGGTCCGACTCGCTCCTGCAGCCTGTCACAGCGTCCGCGTCTGGAAGCTTTTTTGAACGGCGATTGTGATGCTGAGCTGTTGCAGCAGGTCACCATGCCTGTTCCTGCCTACAAGATGAATTTCCCCGAACCGGTACAATGCTGCATGGAGCGTATGGGTACGATTTTATCTTTATTATACACTCGCCCGGAACTGCTGGATCGTATGTTGAACGATATTGAGCAGGTTTCGCAAACCATTCTGCAGCAGCTGGTGAATGACGAGAGCAGCAAGCAGGACGTAGTGCGGTAGAATGCTGTTTGCCAGTCTTCTAAGTGCCGACACGGCTGCGGCACATTTGCCGATGTGGCGGCCGGACCGGTGCCAGTCACGGCCGGAAAATTAACAGCTATTCCTGCTCAGGCATCAGCAGGAATGGAAAGTCCACGATTTTTTAGTAAAGTGCATTTGGGGCCTTTTTTTTTACCTCTTCAGCGGTAAATTTTGTCCGTTTCAACAGAATGATTTTTCAGGCTGCCGTGTTGCATATTGTCGTTTTGCAATTATTAATCACTCACAGCAGAAAGGAAATGGACAATGAAGAAAACGCAGAAAAATGGCAAGATATCGTTTGACGGTCGGCTGAGTGAAGCAATCCGGAGGCGCATCCGCGAAAAGCGCCTGCAGCTGGGGCTGCCATATCAGAAACTGGCTCTGTTTTTTAATATCTGCTGGTCGACTTTGCGCAAATGGGAACAGGGCCCGACCATGTACTGCAGCCTCGTGATGCGCCCGAAACTGGAGGCATTCATCAATGGTGAATGTGACGAGGAAATCCTCCGTCATCTGAAAATTGAAGTCAACAGTTATCCGCAGAAACTGCCTGCGTCGGTACATTTCTGCATGGATCGGATAACCAGCATCTATGCATTGCTGGAGTGTCACCCGGAATTGCGTGATGAACTTCTGCGGGGCATGGAACAGGTCTCGCAGCAGATTCTGGAAAATCTCCTTAATGAAGGACGGCGGGACCATAATATTGAGGATCGACACTCACAATTTCTCTAGCAGCAGCCATATTTATGCCGCCAATTGTGTCGAGCGTGGGGTGCGGGAGTGAGGGGGAAAAGCTCCCGCTTCAGGAGTGGTGCTCATTGCCGCACAAGCTTGAGATTTGCCGAATTCCAGGCCCCGAAGGAAGACAACTGGCCAGCAGCACTGCGCTTGACTTTACGGATGCCTTACATTCACGGTGGCGTTTTTAAGAATTTCTCGCTCCTGATTTGCATTTTCCCGATAAGAATGTATCTTAAGCACCGTGACTAAACAGTGTACCTGTAGCTCAGTTGGATAGAGCGTTTGGCTACGGACCAGAAGGCCGGGGGTTCGAATCCCTCCAGGTACGCCAGATATATATAAATTTGGTTGGCGGGGTAGCTCAGTTGGTAGAGCAGAGGACTGAAAATCCTTGTGTCGCCGGTCCGACT
>JAAZIZ010000338.1 GCA_012800565.1 Lentisphaerota bacterium | reverse complement strand
CCTGCCGCTGGCGGCCCCCCCCAGGCGCCTGCTGGGGGGGGTGCCAATCTGGTCTGCATCTGACCGTACCTGCCGCCCCAGTTCAGAAGAGCCGCTTGGCACAGCGCGCAAGCGTTCATCGGCCGCGATATCCGCGCCGCCTTTCAACAGCGGCTGGACTGGCTCATTCCATCTCCAGCGGACACCCGCCCGGGGAGGCTGTTCCTGCTGCCGGTATCCCAGCAGTCTGAGCAAGTCAGAATCGCTGGCTTCAGCCGCCGCATCGGTAAAATCGCTGTCAGGCCAGTTCCGGCTGCGTTCGGACTCCGGTTCGGTTGTGGGCGGCAGCAGGCCGAGGCTTTGGCATTGTTCCCGGAAGGTCAGGCTCTTGGGCTGCGGCCGGGTGGTGGCGGCGACTTGCTGTTCGAGCAACTGCAGTTGCTGCTCAATATTCCGGACTGCGGATTGCTGCGGACTGATTTGCCTCAGGCGGGAGACATCGCTCTGGATTTGCTGGTTGAACTTGGCGTAGTTGTGCACTGCCCGCGACTGGGAGAAGACATTCCCGCTTTGCATGGCCAGATGCAGGCGCTGCGCCTGCTGCTGCTGGTACTCCAGCTGACCGGAGTAATACTGGTCCTGAGCGACTACCTGCCCCAGATTGCCGCCAAAGGCGAACCAGTGCAGGTCCCGGGGCAGGCGCAATTCCAGCAGGCTGCGCTCCACATTGATGTTTTCGCTGGTAATGAACGGGAATTCCAGCTTGCGGGCTCCTCCTGGCCGGTCTATGAAAGCGGAGTACTTGAGGGAAACCTGATAGTCCAGGTCTCCTTCAGCCGTTTTCACCAATGGGATGCAGACTCGTCCGGCGCCGCCGCCGTCCGGAATGACCGGCTTGACCGGCTCGCCAGCCACCTCGACTGTCCACAGACGGCTGTGCGGCGGCAGGCGCAGAAACAGGAACTGCTCGGTGCTGTTGCTGATGTGGTAAGTCTGTTCGCCTAAACAGTTTCCGCTGGCATCAAGGATCAGGATGGTGCTGGCCAGACCGATGCTGGCCCCGACAGTCTCGACTGTCGGACGCTCCTGACAGCGCAATACTATGCTGGCAGACTGATTGCTGGTCTGCCAGACCTGAAAATTCCCGTCCTGCAACAATTCGTTCCGGCGCGGCAGCACCGGTCTGAGGACCGGCTCATAGCCCTGCCGGGATACCGCGGCAATTTCGTCCCGCCCGGAATTTTCCAGCACCAGGAAGTATTGCAGCGAGTATGGGCAGGGCAGGGGGCGGACGTTGATTTCCGGCTGGATTTTCCGGTCCAGGGACAGCCGGAGCAGGAATTCACCTTGCTGCGCCTGCAGGAAGCGCAGCCTGACCTGCCGCATGGCGGGGTCATCCGGCGAGGGCTCAATGCTGGTGCTGCGGATGGCGGGGTGCTGGATATTCACTTTCTGCCAGGCTTCGGGCAGGCTGAAAGAAAACTCCTCCACTTCGCCTTCCAGATTGAGCAGGAACAGGATGGTTTCCTCCAGGGCAGCTTCAGTCAGACGGATGCCATGCAGGCACTGCCCGCTGATTTTATTCTCCTTGGCGGTGATGGCCAGCTCGCCGGCATAGTTCAGCTCGTCGCTTTGCCAGGCCAGGCTGACGGGGGCCGGCCGGCGCAGCCATTCCCGGCATTGTTCCAGCAGCAGGGGCTGCAGTGACTGCAAATTTTTCTCCTGCAGCTGCCATGGCAGTCGCGTCTGCACTGCCAGTTCGGTATGCTGCAGGGCGGCTCCGTCCCAGGTGAATGCCAGCAGTGGCAGAGTCTGCCCGGGGCGGCAGTCACACAGGCTGCGCCCCCGGAACAATACCCGGCGTTCTTCTGCGCGGCTGTCGGCAAAAAGCAGCATCGCCCGATTCTTGCCTTGGACTGGTTCGATGAACCAGTGCAGCAGGGCTGGAGCCAGCACGCTCTGCAGCTCGAAGTTCTCCGGCAGAGCAAAGGATTCCTGAACCGTGCCGGGGAGTGCGGTACGCACCTGGAATTTCCCTTCGACCTCCAGGCCGTCCCGGGTGATTTCCTGAATCAGCTCCAGCCGGGCTTCAGCAGGACGGCGGGAGGGTTGGAGGGCAAACTGCAAGGGCAGCGGTTCGCCGCTGCATTCCCAGGCTTCAGTGGGCCGGAAGAGCCCCTGCTGGTCGGGGAAAGCCCGGAAGAACTGCTCATTGGCGCCGGCGCTGTCGATGCGCCGCAGCGGCGTTTTGCTTTCGCTGTGCAGAGTGAACGTCATGGGGGTGTCAATCACGGCCGTGATTTGATGACGCGCGGCGTCAGGCACGGTCAAGGCCGGGAAGAAGACAGTTCTGGGCTGGGGATAATATTCCAGGCCGGGGGCAAGCAGGCGCAGCTGCAGCACCTCCTGCTCGCTGGCTGGCTTCAGCAGGCGGACGCTGATTTTGCGGCGCAGGCCGGCCAGGGAGGCGGAGCCGGGCGGGATAATGCTCTTAGGATTGTCGGCCGGGGGAGCAGGCGGGAGGGTTTCCCAGCCGCGCACGTTGTTGCCGCTGATTTGTTCCACTCTCCAGTCGGCCGGGATTTCCAGCTCGAAGACTGTCCTGCCGCGGTCCTGGAAAGAAAAGGTCGGCTGCCAGAGCAGGAGTTGCCGGGCCGGGGTCAGTGACAATCCCATCAGCGACGATACGGTCAGGGTGGGGTCGATTTCGGCTCGTCCGGTGGCGCTGCGCCAGCGGATGTTCACGGCCTGCTCCGGCAGTGCGAAACGCAAGGTCGTCCCGGCTGTCACTCTGGTATTCCAGATACCCTGCCCATAATCAAGTGAGACTTCGCTGCCTTCGGGGAGATTCAGCAGCTGCAACACGCCTTGGGCAGTGCGGGGGAGCTGGACGGTGGCGCTGCGCCAGCCGCCTTGCCGCTGTACTCTGCAGCTGAGGCGCAGGCGCAGCTGGTACAGGCCGGGCTCAGGCAGGGCAAAATGCAAATCACGGCCCCCAGAACGGTCTTTCTGCCAGAAGCCTCGGCTCTGGCCGTTGATGCTGGCCTCCTCAAGGATCACGCCGGAAAAGGGCAGGGGCGGCAGCGCGATGGGCCCGGGGCGGTTGCAGGCGGCGTTGAATTCTCCCTGAAAGATGATATCCTCTGCCTGGGAATTGCCCAAATCGCAACTGTAGGCTACGCCGGTGAGCTGGCAGTCGGGGGACACGGGGACAGGCGCTGTTTTGGGCAGCATCAGGTGTTTATATAATTCCAGCGGCAGGAGTACTTGCTGGGGAGGCTGTCCCGGCAGATAAGGCACAATGACAGCGTCTTTGGGCAGCGGGATGGGCTGTGGCTGCGGTTCTTGTCCGTGGCCGGCTGCGGCCGTGACTGCCAGCAGCAGTGCGGCAGTTGGCGCCAGCGGGGCTGCGGTTCTGGTCCGGCGGCGGCACCACCAGCGGCGGCCCAGCGCCAGCAGGCCATGCAGCGGCAGCAGGCCCAAGGCAGTCAGGAACAAGGCATTGAAAAGGGAAGCCGTCATACTCCACCCCGGCAGCAGCGGCAGAATTCCGCTCAGCAGCATGGCGCTGAGACAGTACCAGGCGCGTCTTTTCCTGCTCTGCAGGGAGGGCAGGAAAGATACCAGCAGCAGCAACAGTACGCACACCCGGCGCAGGGCACGCCAGGCGCGCGCCTCAATCACCGTCAGACGGAACGGGCTCTTGCAGTCCAGGCTGAAGAAACGCAGCTCCCGGCCGTTGCGCACTAAATTTATGTCCAGGCTCTTGTGCAGCTGTAATTGACTCTCCTCAGGTTTGCGTTCTTTCTCCTCAAGCTTGCTGCTGGGCGCGGCGGCCGCCGGGGCTTTGATTTTCATTACGCGCTTTCCGCTGACTGAGGCGGGCGGCGGAGCTTTGACTTGTGCCTCTTCGCTGCGGGACTCCAGCGCCATATTTCCGTCCACCGGATGGTCTGCCGCCAATTCGGTCTCAGCGCGGTAATCCTTATCATATAATTTACTGGCCATCATTGCTTTGTGCCTGGCGGCCCGGAGGGGGAGGGTCAGCATTCCGAGGCAGCTGTGCCTGGGGTTGATGCCGCCAGAGAAGCGGTACAGCCAGCGGGCCAGCAAGGGGACGATGGCGGTGCCGGTCAGGCTTTGTTCCGGAGTGACCGCGCCGGCGCAGGCCAGGGGCTGGTAATTTTGCGGCAGCAGCAATGTCCAGGCGACATTGGCGATGGGGACCACACAGTCGCAGTTTTGCGCATTGCGATACAGCAGTTCGGGGAGTTCAGCGTTGAACCGGCCCAGCATTCCCGTGGCAGCGGCGGAGTTCTCGTAAACCAGCAGCAATTTCCGGGTGTTCTGGCCCTGATTCAGCCCGGGGAACTGCACCAGGAAGGTATCCTGCTGCTGCAGCAAGGTTGCGGGTTTGCCGTCCAGGAGCACAGACCACAGCAGGGAGTTGTCGGGCAGGCGCACCTGCAGGGCATTCAAATTCGGGCGCAAGATGTACTCGACGGCAAACTGGCGGGTG
>JAAZIZ010000337.1 GCA_012800565.1 Lentisphaerota bacterium | reverse complement strand
CTCATAGATGGCGGTCAGCGGGTACCCGGCCAGACGGCAGAACACATTGCTGCCGGACAGAATCACCAGCAGTCCCAGCAGTATGGCCGCTATCCACATCCCCCCCAGGCACAGCAGACGCTCGAAGTAGACAAGTTTTTTCAGCATGATTAGAAATCCTGGTTGGTAAAAACTGCCACGGCGTGGCTTTCCGCCACAGCAGTGCGGTGATGGTTATTCTTTCATTGCGGGATGGCTGTTGATAAAGTCCAGCAGTACCTGCGCGTCGATTTTCCTGCCTTGGAGTTTCTTCCGGTAGGCGGAGAAAATCGGCTCAAGAGTGGTTTTGAGCTCAGCGATGACTTCAGCGTTCAGAGTGGCGGTCTGCACCTGCTGTTCGTCTCTGGCCCAGGCCAGGGAATTTTCCACGTGTTGATCGACGTATTCCGCGGTCCACTTGGACTGCTCATAATACAAACCATCAAGGATGGCCTTGAGATCATCCGGCAGGCTGTCGTATTTCTTCTGATTCATAACCACGGCAAAGCTGGTGACTGGCAGATTGGCCAGCAGGACGGACTTGCAGTACTTGGCGTAATTCATGTCTTTCAGTACTTCCGCGGAGGAAACGATGCCCTTGATCAGGCCTTTCTGCAAGGCATCCGGGACCTCGGACTGGGGCATGGCGACCGGAATGCTGCCCAGCAGCTTCATCGGCTCCAAAAGCGTACCTGCGGAGCGCAGCGAGAGCCCTTGCAAATCTGCCGCCGTCGAGGCTTTCTGTGTGCTCATCACTACTCCGGGCGGACAGGTGAAAACAGTCAGGATTTTGACTTCCCGGAATTCATCCGGTTTGAATTCGGCCAGCATATCTGCCAGAATCCGGCTGGCGGTTTGAGCATTGGCGAAGAAGTGCGGCAGGTCGATTGCCTCTGAGACGGGGAACCGCCCCGGCTGATAGCTCATGGCGAAATTGCCGATATCGGCGGTGCCGGCCACCACTCCATCGAAGATATCCTTGGCTCCCAGGAGTGTTCCGCCGGGGAAGGTATTGACTTTGATGCGACCGTTGCTGCGTTTCTCAACTTCCTGCTTCCAGCGTTCCATCTGTACGCAGGGGAAAGTGCTGTCCGGGGGAAAATTAGCATAGCTCAAGGTGATGACATCAGTATTCTGCCCGCAGCTGCCCAGCAGCAGAATACAGCTCAGCGCCAGCATGGCGCCACTGAAGCACAATATTGATTTCTTCATAAATGCAGTTCCTTTTGATGACTTGATTATGACTGGGACAAAAAAAAACGGAGCAATCGCGATTGCTCCGTTTCTGTGATTTATTGCTGTTATCTTAATAAAAAACCGTAGTGACACACAAGAAATGGAGAATCAGGGCGTGAACAAGCCTCGCCAAGACCAAGCCTGGCGCCAGCTGGAGAAATTTTGCCCTGATTCGTAGTTCTTCATCAACTATTCCCGGTTGAAAACGCTATACTATAAGCGGCCCAAAAAGGATGTCAAATGCAAAAACATTTTTTCCCGATTTTCGGCAGTCCCAAAGAATCAGAAATTGATATTTTCT
>JAAZIZ010000336.1 GCA_012800565.1 Lentisphaerota bacterium | reverse complement strand
GGCGGCGCTGGCGGGGGGATTCACTACTCTGAAAGGAGAATGGGCGCCAAACAGCACCTTGGTGTGTCTGGGCTATGACCAGACAGGCCTGTATGTGCAGATTACCGGTCAGTTAAGTCCGGGCCAGGTGCCGCGGAATAAATGCTCAGCCCATGATAACTTTGGAGTTTTCAGCGATGATTCAGTTGAGATAATGCTGTCACCTGCCCGAGTGCTCGTTGACGGGCAACTGCAGGCCAATGAGCAGGGGGTATATTTCCACCTGTGCTGCAATTTAAGTGGATATTATTATTCCGCCTGCTGCCGAGACCTTTCCTGGCAGCCGGATGGAATGCGGGTGAGCAGCCGCCAGGTCGAGGCAAAATACTGGCAGCAGCAATTCTGGATTCCCTATTCAGCCTTGCGTACTGCCTGTCCCCAGGCCGGGGAGGTCTGGCAGGTAAACTTCGCCCGCAATGACCAGGGAGCGGCCCCGGCAATCTCCAGTTGGAGCGGCAGTAACGACTTCCATGACTTGGCCAAAATGGGCCGGCTGCATTTTGGCCAGAAAGCACCGCAGCCGCAGACAGTGATTGCCGAGCTGCGGGTGCTGCCGGCCTATCTGAGCGGCACATTTTACCTGCCGCCGGGGCTTCCTGCCGATACCCGTCTGGAGTTGCTTTGTGATGGACAGACGCTGTGCGGCAGCAAGACTCTGGCCCCTCAAAGCCGGGAAGTGATGGTGTACCGCGACCTGCTGGCGCGGGAATTTCTCCCCCTTAAGGATTACGGCAGCATCGGCTGCAGAATCTTCTCTCCGTCAACGGGGCAGATTTATCTCGAACAGCACGCCCGCTGGCCGAGTGATTTGCAGCATACGGTGCTGCTGGACAAATATTATTATGTTCCTGAAGACGAATATCTCAGCTTCACCCTTCGGGACGAGGAGGTATTCGGGCATCTAAAACCCGAAAATGTGCAGGTCAGCATCCACCGTGACTGCCAGGCTGATACGCCGGCGCTGCAACAATGGAAGGGCAGCGGGAATGGACGCCTGTCCCTGGACGGACTGCCGTACGGAAGTCTCTATCTGCGGGTGCAATGGACCGTCGGGGAGCGGCAATATCGGACCGTGCGAGCCCTGCAATATCATCCCCAGCCCTTAACCGCGCCGCCTTTGCCGGAACATGCCCGGCTGGAGTCCAAGGACGGGACATTGTTGCTTGAGAAGCAGCCGGTATTTTTGTTTGCCGGCACTGCCACCGGCAAGACTTTTCTTACTTCCGGGAGCTGTTTCAATACGAGTTATGCTCAATATGGCCTGCAGGAAAATCATATCCGGGCCGTGCCGCTGATGGGCAGCCGGTTCCTGCGAAAGCAGGAACCGAATTGGCTCGGCTACACCTGGCTGCCTTGGGATGAGCTGGTGCCGTTGTGGAGGAAACAATTCAGCGAATGGGATGCCTCCCAGGCTTCTTTCTGCCGGATTGCTTACGAGTCGCAGATGAAAGTGGGCATTCGCAACGCTGACGGTCAGCTGCGCGATGAGGTGCCGGCAGAATGGTACCGCAAAGTCTACCGTGAGGTGAAAGGCATTGCTCCCGAGGTACTTCTGGCTCTTCATTCCGACAGCCCGCGGTTTATTCCTGATGCAGTGCCCAGCTGTGATATCTTCGAGACTGCATTCTGGAGTTCGAGCTATGCGCCTGACATGCTGCCGAAGCTGGATGAAGACTTGGCGCAGGCCGCTGTCTGGTGTCCCGACAAGCCTATTCTGTTCTGGCTGGGTGGCAGCATCCCCAATGGCCGCTGCCGCACCGCCGAGGAACTGCGGACCGGATTGTTTATGCTGATTGGCCGGGGAATGGCCGGTGCGGTCATCCATCTCGGGCATGGCGGACTACCGGCCGGGCGCAGTCGGCTCTGGTCACTGCTTTCCCAGGTCAATGCCGAAGTGCAGGAGGTATTCTCGCAGTATCAGCAAGGCGGGGCGCAGGTCACCGCGGGGGATTATGTGCAGGCGCCGCCGCCAGTGGCGGTCTATGCCCGCCGCCAGGGCCGGACGGTGCTGCTGCTCGCCTGTAACCGCAGCGGTTATGAACAGCAGCTGACTTTCCTGGAGGGGGCAGCAGTGACTTGCCCAAATGCGGAGAACAAGGAACTCACCTCCAGGCAGGATGTACTCAGTCCTTTGGAAAGCAAGCTGTTCCGCTTGACTTTGCCTTAGAGGTCAGTTTCGCTCCGCCAGATTGCAGCCGGGAGATTGAGGCGCACGGAACGGTCGAAGACAAAATAATAACTGCCGCGGGATGTGCGCAATTGCCAGATTTTGCCTTGGCGGCAGGCTTCGTTGCCCTCCAGCAAGGTCAGTGTCTCGGGCAGGTCTGCGGCCGTCTGAGCCGGGTAGAGCGGGGCCAGATTCGGGGGCAGGCCGGCCTTAAGCCACTGAAAAGCCAGGGCAGATGACGCATCAGGATAGCTTTCGCCCAGAAAATCCGCCAGCAGCTGCAGGCGTTTGCGCAGACTTCCCGACCAGTTCAGGGCGAAGCCGTGCAGTTGCAGATAATGCAGGAAGGCATCCGGGAAATTTTCGTTATTGCGGCTGGCGCTGCGGAAAGCGTCCCGCAG
>JAAZIZ010000022.1 GCA_012800565.1 Lentisphaerota bacterium | reverse complement strand
TCCTGCAGGTTGTGACCTTCGCCACCGATGTAAGCAGTGATTTCCTGACCGTTGGTCAGGCGCACACGGGCGACTTTGCGCAACGCTGAATTCGGTTTTTTGGGAGTACGGGTGGTGACCTGCAGGCAGACACCGCGGCGCTGCGGGCACTGGGCGAGAGCACGCACACGGTTCTTGTTGGGCTTAACAGTGCGGCCCATTCTAATCAATTGATTGATCGTCGGCATCAGACTCTTTCCTGTTTTTTCTATGCAATGGTGGTAAATAAAAAATTTAGAGTGTCTAATATAACCTTGGAAATGAATATTTACAAATCGAAGTCCGGCAAATTGCGTTTTTTTGTCTGATCATCCGGTCCTTTTCAATAGTGCGGGCCGTCATCTGCCCTGGCGGTTCTGCCTGTGGCTGCCGTTTACCTGCACCGGAGGAAGCGGGCAGGAGGCACCCAAGAAGCAAAATAACCAGCCGTGGATTTGGCAAAAATCCGTGTTGACATTATCTTATCCTGACTTCATTAAATTGGCGCTTCACCGCCAGTGTCTTCATTTAACAGCTTCGAATAAGTAAGGATCAATCGCCGGATGCAAAAATTTTCTCTGCTGTTTTGGACCTTGTTGCTGGGTTTCTCACTGGCTGCTGCTGATTTTGTGCCTTTGCGCACTCTGTATGTGTCTCCGCGCGGGGATGACAACCAGTCAGGCCTGCTGCCGGAACAGCCTTTGCGCAGCATCAATAAGGCGGCCCAGTTGGTCCAACCCGGTGATCTGGTGCTGGTGTCCGGCGGGCGCTATCAGGAGCAGGTGGTGATCAAGACCTCTGGCACGGCAGCAAATCCGATTGTGTTTCGGGCTCAGGCGGGCGAAACTGCTTTGCTGGACGGCGGGTTCCTGCTGACTGGCTGGACCGCGACTGCCGGCCGCGAATATGTCTATGAGACAGATTGCCCCTATGCCATCAACATGCTTTGGGAGCGCTGCACTCTGAACCGTTCTCTGGAAGTCAATACCTTGGATATGGTCGCGCAGCAGCCGGGCGGGTACTTCCATGACCTTACTACCGGCAAACTCTATGTGCGTTGCCTGAACAGTATTGACCTGCCAGAACAGGCCGGCATTGTGATCGTCCCCCTGCGACAAGGCGGCAAGGCCCTGCCTTACAACGATCCTCAGAAAAATATCCACCTCTGGGACAACGCTGTTTTTATCACCAGCAGCTATATCCATTGGGAAAATTTCGAGATTGCGTTCTATCCTGCCAGCGGTGTCCGGGTGCAGGCCCCTGCAGAACATTGCGTGGTGCGGGGCAACACCATTTATGGCACCACCTGCGGCATCAAGACCTACGGTGAGCCTAAGCATATCCTCCTGGAGAATAATATGACCCGGAGAATCTGCGGTTCCGGAATCATGCTCTCCGGCAAAGGCGACCATATTACCGTGCATAACAACATCCTGGACCAGAACGGCCCTTGTCCGCCCTATCTGAGCAACCGCTCCTGCACCGAAGGCACCCTGTACAATCTCTGTTATTACGGTGGCGAAGGGACTAATTTTACCTTTACAGACAATCTGGTAATCAGCGATGACAGCACCCGTCGCTGCCACAACAACACCATGCGCTGCAAAGGCGCGGTGCGGCAGCTTTGCCAGATACGGGGCAATGTCTTTGTCGGCGGCTCGGTCGAACTGTATATCGTTCCGGACAGTCAGTATGTGCTGCAGAACAACACCATCCTGCGCGGTAAAATTTATTATTCCCGGCCTCCCACCGGCAATGACCTCGTCGGTGAGGAGCGTGACAATGTTAGCCTGGACGCGTATGCCAAGCCTGAAGACTTGTTCGCCAACCCCGGGAAATACGACTTCCGGCCCCTGCCGGGCAGCCCGCATCTGGGGAAGGGTGCCAGTCCGCAGGCAGCGCCGGTGCGTTACCTTGATGCCGGCATTGCGCAGCCGGGAAATGGGGAGACGCCTGCCACGGCCGGAAATGATTTGCAGAAGATGGCTCAGAGTTTGCAGGATGGCCAGACGCTGTATTTCCTGCCCGGGACCTATACCGGCACCTTGACCCTGTCCGGGAAAAATTCTCTCTCTCTGCTGGCCTATGGCAGCGGCGAGGTGATTTTTCAGGATGTCACCCTGAATGCCAGCAATGTGGGCAAATTGAAACTGGAAGGTATCAGCTGCCGGGGCGGGTCATGGACCATCAGCGGCGGCCAGGCGGAGATTTCCTCCTGCTTGTTCGACGCTGTGCCGATTACCGGCAAGGGTGCCCAGATCACCCTTAAAAACAGCACCTTGGTCGGTGACAAGACTGCCGTTGCGGCCGGCAAGTTGCGCATGGTGCTGCGCAACAACCTTTTTGTGGGTTATTCCGTTTTGCCCGCGCAAGGCACCGCGATCATCAGCGAGAACAACGCATTTGTGAACAGTCCGGCCGCCTTCAAGCTTTGGCAGCAGCAGTACACCGAGGCGCATCCCAGTTTTGCCCTCGCAGCCGAATTGACTCCGGATTACCGCTTGCCGCCCGGCAGTGCCCTGGCCCAGGCCGGCCTGGGCGGGGCCACCGCCATCGGCGGGCGGGCGGCTCCACCCGTGCGCGAAGAATTACAGATTGCTGACTTGCAGGCGGAGGCCATTCTGCCCACTTTGGTCAAAATCAGCTGGCGGACTCCCAACGGCTATGCTGATTCGGTCAGCGTGCGTCCGAACCAGGGTGCGGCGGCAGTCGGTGTGCAGCAGGGCAGCTACAAGCAATCTTCCGGCCAGGCCTTTCTGCATGGCCTCAAGCCGGGTACGGAATACCAAATCAATCTGTATTTTTATCCTTTGGGTGAGTCGAAGCCAGTGCCGAAACAGATCTCTTATACGACCCCGCTTGAGATTCTGCCCAGCAACAGCACCTGCTATGTCGATGCGCAGGCCGGTGCTGACAGCAACAGCGGGCTCAGCCTTGCAGAGGCCAAGCGCACTCTCGCCGCCGCGATTGCAGCCTGCCGCGGTGGTGATACGATTCTTCTGGCCCCCGGGGTATATACCGGCCAGATGGATTTGCATCTTGACGGCGTGACCATCAAGGCTTTACAGCCTGGTACGGCCTGTCTCAATGCAGCCTATTTGTATGACTATGTCCTGAAGCTCAATCAAGTCAAGGATGTGGTTCTGGACGGGCTGGCTTTTGTGGGGCTGCGTTATTCCGCTTCAGTGAGCGCATTGATCATTTCCAACAGTAAGAATGTTACCGTCCAGAACTGCCTGTTCAACTGCAACTATGCACGCGGCAGTTCCGGCTGTGCCAATATTCAGCTTATGGGCACTGGCCGGATAGAAGGTCTGAAAGTCCACAATTGTGTCTTCCACAGCGGCTTCCATGGTATCTGGCTGCTCAATTGGAGTGATCAGGTCGAAATCTCCAACTGCGCTTTCACCGCCATTGGCACCAATGCCATCCATCTGGCCTGTGATCAGGAGGCCAAGATTTCCGTTTACAACAATATCTTCCATAATTTACGGGGCGAGGTCGGTACGCCCGGCACCAGCTTCGGCACTTATGGCAAGAATATCTTCTGTGATTACAACCTGCACTGGAATACCAAGAATCCGACTCCAAAAATCAGCCAGATTACCGGAGGAGCTGGTCATTGGAGCGGACCTTTCAGGCCAATGCCCGAGGATACCGCCTATACCCTCCAGGACGCCAGAGAAAAATACGGCTTCGAAAAACACAGCTTGCTCGCAGACCCGAAATTCGGCGACTTGAGCCGCTGGGAATTTGCGGTCGGAGCGGATTCACCTGCTCTGGGACAGGGCCGTGATGGCGGGAATATCGGTCCGGACATGAGTGTTTTCGGTGATGCGGTGCAAGGACTGATTGGCAAATAACCGTTGTTTTCGATATGGCCCGGTGCCCGATTTGAATCCCGGGGGCCGGGCCGGGAAAGGGAAAAGAAGCTTAAAATACTCCCTAGACGTGAATTTCAGCAGCGAGGCATTATATTCTGATGATTGCCAGAAATGGCTTTGCTGCTGCCGCTTTTGTGCAGTCCTGAAGCGTTCTGCCGCCACAACCACAGTGCCGGTCCCCATCCGGTTGCCGGCCCTGAAAACTCAGCCGAGAACATGACCATTAAGCCCTACACTATTCTTTACAAGGAGCAATTGTCGGCCAGTGTATTCCTGATGCGGATTCAGGCACCGCATATCGCTGCCGAGCGCCGGCCGGGCCAATTTATTCTCCTTTCCATCAATCATGAATATGGCGAACGCATACCCCTGACCATCGCCGATGCCGATACCGCAGAAGGAAGCATCACGATTATTTTCCAGGCGGTCGGCTTCACTACCAAGCAGCTGGCGCAGCTGCCGGTCGGTGCCGAACTGGCGGTTCTGCTCGGCCCCTTGGGCCGTCCCACCCATATCGAAAAACTCGGTCACGTGGTCTGTGTCGGCGGTGGCGTCGGGATCGCGCCATTGCATCCGATCGCCAAAGCTTTTAAACAAGCTGGAAACCGCTTGACCTGTATTCTGGGGGCACGCAGCCGGGAACTGATAATCCTGGAGAAGCAGTTCACAGCTCTTGCTGATGAGTTGATCATCTGCACTGATGATGGCAGTGCCGGACGCAAAGCCCTGGTCACTGAACCTTTGCAGGAGCTCTGCCAGTCGGCCCAAAAGCCGGACCAGGTGGTCGCTATCGGCCCGCCGGTGATGATGAAATTCTGCGTTGAGACGGTGCGCCCGTTCGATGTACCGATTGTAGTTTCTCTGAATACGATTATGGTCGATGGCACTGGTATGTGCGGTGGTTGTCGGGTTACAGTAGGCGGCGAGACTAAATTCGTGTGTGTGGATGGTCCGGAATTCGATGGTCTGAAAGTGGATTTTGACGGCATGATCCGTCGCCTGCAGGCCTACCGTTCACAGGAACGCCGAATGGATGAAGGGCACGAATGCAAACTCTCAAAGCTGGAGCAACGTTGATGTCAGAAGTGGATAATGCTGCACTGCAAACCCAGGCCGAGAGCCTGCTGCAGAACCTCAAAGAGAAAAATTTTCAGCTCCGCGGCCCTGAGCGGATGGCTATTCCCAGTCAGCCGATGCCGGCGCAGGACCCCCAAGTGCGCCGGCATAACATCAGCGAGGTAGCCCTGGGATACACGCCGGCCCAGGCCATGGTGGAAGCCAACCGCTGCCTGCAATGCAAGAATCAGCCCTGCGTTGAAGGTTGCCCGGTACGTCTGCCGATCCGGGATTTCATTTCCCATATTGCAGTGGGCGAGTTTGCTGAGGCCATCGCCCTGATCAAGGAAAGCAGCCTGCTGCCTGCAGTGTGCGGGCGGGTCTGCCCGCAGGAGACTCAATGTCAGGTGCACTGCACTCTCGGGAAAGCTCTGAAAGATATCAATAAATCGGTCGCCATCGGCAGGCTGGAACGCTTCGCGGCGGACTGGGAGCGCGCACAGGGCGCAGCAAAGCTGCCAGAATGCCAGCCGGATACGGGCAAAAAAGTTGCGGTGATTGGCAGCGGTCCGGCCGGTCTGGCGGTCGCGGCAGACTGTCGCCGCGCCGGACACTCAGTGACGGTGTTTGAGGCTTTCCATAAATTTGGCGGGGTGATGCTCTATGGCATCCCCGAATTCCGTCTGCCCAAGGCGATCGTGGAAGCCGAGGTGGAGACGCTGCGCCAGATGGGAGTCGAGCTGATACCTAATTTCCTGGTCGGGAGGACGCGTTCCTTGCAGGCGCTGCTGGAGCAGGACGGCTACGATGCGGCGTTTATCGGCATAGGCGCAGGACTGCCGAATTTCATGGGTATCGAAGGCGAGAATCTGGTGGGGGTGTTCTCGGCCAATGAATATCTGACTCGGGCGAATCTTCTGAAAGCCTATCAGCGCGGGGTAGCGGCCACGCCTATTGTCGAAGCCAAACGGGTGGCTGTTCTGGGCGGCGGCAATGTCGCCATGGATGCTGCCAGGACCGCACTGCGGCTGGGGGCAGAAGAAGTGCATTTGATCTACCGCCGCAGTGAAAAAGAGATGCCGGCCCGGGCGGAAGAAGTGTCCCATGCCAAAGAAGAAGGCGTGCAGTTCCATCTGTTGCGCAATGCGAAACGCATTCTCGGCAATGAGCAGGGGTTCGTTACTGCCCTGGAGTGCCTCTGCTACGAGCTGGGTGAACCGGATGCATCGGGGCGCCGTTCGCCGGTGGCGGTGCCCGGCAGTGAGTATATCCTGCCGGTGGATGCAGTCATCGTGGCCATCGGCAACAGCTCCAATCCCTTGATTCAGCAGACCACCAAAGGACTGCAATTTAACCGCCGCGGCAATCTGGTTTGTACTGAAGACGGGCGTACCTCGCTGGAGAAGGTCTTTGCCGGCGGCGATATCGTCCTCGGAGCAGCCACCGTAATCCTGGCCATGGGACAGGGACGGCGTGCTGCCGCCGCTATCAACGAGATGCTGGCGGAATAAGCAGTTGCTTGTGCCGATTGACGACGGGCACTTTTCTTTGCGGGCAGAGGAGCAGTAATGGGGGCATGGCCGGATTGGTCTCCCGTTGTTTGCTGCTTCCGATTCTTTGCACCTGAGCAATCCTCCCGGAGCGGCCGGCAGGATGCCTGCCCTAACGGACAGACCTGAAGGAGAAGCAGATGTTTTGGTACTTCAAATACCCGCTTATTGTCATCGTGGTCATTGCTGCCCTGGGACTGACGAGCCTGCTCTGGCGCTCCTGTCTGAAGACCTTGCCGCAGCAGGAAAATCAGGAAAATACCGCTGCTCCAGCTGTGGTCACGCCTCCGGCTACCACTACCGCTGCCCCTTCGGAGGCAGCCGCTGGCACGGGCTTGCCTCCACCCCCGCCTCCGCCCGCGTTTGCCCGGATTGAGCAGCTTTTGCAGAAGTCCGCCCAGCAGCTGGCAGCCGGCAATCTGGAAGCGGCCCGTCTGTTGGCGTTCAACGCACTGAAGCAGCCTGAACTGATTGAGTTTGACCGCTACTGGTTCCAGGCTGCGGATATCATCAACGAAGCGAACCGGCGCTTTATGAATGAGGGTGCGCCTTGTGCCGAGAAAGTCCGGTATATTATCCGCGCAGGTGACAACCTCAGCAAGCTGGCGGGAAAATTTTACACCAGCGTGGAGGCATTGCAGCGGCTCAACAATATGCCGGGGACTGATCCGGTGATTCACCAGGGGCGGGCCTTGTTTTATCTGAAAGGCTCCTGGAGCATCCGGGTCTCGAAACAGCAGTATCTGCTGCTGCTCTATCGCGATGGAGAACTCTATCGTTATTACCATGTCGGCATCGGTCGGGAAAACCGCACCCCGACCGGCAATTTTGTCATCAACAGCCGCATTAAGCATCCGGCCTGGACACCGCCGGGCAAGCGTATTCCTTACGGCCATCCAGACAATGTCCTGGGCACCCACTGGCTGGGTCTGACCCCAGATGAGGGTACCGATGCCTCGCTGGTCGGGTACGGCATCCATGGTACCTGGGAACCGAACACTGTCGGCACGGGGGCCAGTGCCGGCTGTGTGCGGATGCACAACGAAGAAATAGAAGAACTCTTCGCCTTTATTCCAGAGCCCGGCGGTTCTGCTCCACCAGTCAGAGTCCTGATCGAGGAATAGAATTTCAGCAAACCTACCCAAACACAAGTACAAAATCAAATATGGCTGTCAGTCTTGAATTTGAAAAACCGCTGCTGGAGCTGGAGGAGAAGATCGAGCAGTTGTCGGGCCTGCAGCGCGGCAACGATGCCAACTTGAATCTCGGCATCTCGTTGCTTCAGGAGAGGCTTGAGCTGCTCAGGAAGCAGTTCTTCTGCAATCTGACTCCGATGGAGCGCGTGGCTCTGGCCCGGCATCCTTTGCGGCCATACCCGCAGGATTATATCGGGCGGATATTCAAGCAATTCCTGGAACTGCACGGCGACCGTCGTTTTGCCGATGATCACGCCATCTTCGGCGGTTTTGCCTTTCTGGGCAAGCGTCGGGTGATGCTGGTTGCCACCCGTAAAGGCCGCAATTTGAAGGAAAATATGGATGCCAATTTCGGCTGTGCTCATCCGGAGGGATACCGTAAAGCCATGCGGCTGATGCATTTGGCAGACAAGGCCCGTTGCCCTGTCGTGACCCTGATAGACACGCCTGGCGCATATCCTGGCATTGCTGCGGAGGAGCGTCATATTGGCGAGGCCATTGCGGTCAATTTGCGCGACATGTTTCGCCTGTCGGTGCCGGTGGTCTGTGTGGTAACCGGTGAGGGTGGCAGCGGCGGCGCTTTGGGAATCGGTATCGGTAACCGGATACTGATTCTCGAAAATGCCTACTTTTCCGTCATTACGCCTGAGGGTTGCGCAGCCATCCTCTGGCGCAGTCCCGAGGCGACTCCGAAAGCTGCGGAGGCTCTGAAGGTTACCGGCAGTGATCTTCTGGAGCTGGGCGTGGTTGATGAGGTCATTCCCGAGCCGCTGGGCGGCGCCCATCGTGATTATGATCAGACGGCGCAGAACCTGGCGGCAGCTCTGGAACGGCATCTGGCCGAACTCAGCAAATTGTCCCCAAAACGATTGCGGGAAAACCGTTATCAGAAATTCCGCGCCATTGGCAACTTTGTGGAATGATGCACCCCCAGACAATTACAATAGCCGAAAGACTATAATGCCTAAAAATATAATCACGATTTCCCTTGCGCAAGAGCAGGATGTTGAGGATATTTTCCATTTGCTGGCACCATCAGTGAGTTCAGAAATCATCCTGCCGCGTTCACGCGAGAATATCCGCGAGTACCTGCATAATTTTCTGGTTGCCAAGTCGGATGGCGTTCTGGCCGGTTGTGTCGCGCTGCGTGATTTCGGTGACGGCCTGCATGAAGTCCGTTCCCTGGCGGTAGCGCCGGAGTTTGCCGGAGAGGGCCTGGGCAGCAAGCTGGTGCAGCAGGCAGTCAGCCTGGCAGTGCAGCGCCAGGGGAAGATGGTGTTCACCCTGACCGTGCGTCCGAATCTGTTTTTGCGCATGGGCTTCAAAGTGGTCGCCAATGATTATTTCCCGCAAAAAGTTTGGGCCGACTGCCGTTTGTGCCCGAAGAAGGACCGCTGTAATGAAATCGCGCTTTGCCAGGAGCTGGCCTGAGCCTGCGCCTGCGGGTGCTCAAATTATAATTAGTCCTCGTCTGTCACCCCAGAAACGAGCCAGAAAAGGAATTCAGATGCATAAGCTATTACTCCTCACACTGATGATTTTAGCCTGTCCCTCCTGGGCAGTATGGACGTTGCGGGTACAGGTCAGCAGCTCTGTTCAATTGAAGCATGAGCGGCCCAAGGATTATGACCTGAAAGTCCGCCTGCGGAGGAATGAGAAATACAGCATTTTCGAAGCGACCAAGATGCTTGAAGACGAATGGGAGGAATTCTCTTTCACTATCATACCTCAGCAAGACGGTGAGGCCGTATTGCGGTTCAGTGCCGCCGAAGCGGCCGAGATCAATCCTTGGATCCGCTTCGATAATCTGCAGATCAGCGGCGCGGAAATCAGCAACCCTGATTTCGAATTGCTGGACGAACAAGGACAGCCCTTGTCCTGGGCCGGGACGGCGGAGAACTTCCGGCGCGGTCCAGGACAGGCGCAATCCGGCGCGGTCAGTGCCCGGGTCAATTTTTTGCAGCCGTTGTCCCAGACTATCCAGTTGCGCCAGGGACAGAAAGTCAGCCTGACCTTTTTTGCCAGGGCCGAGGAAGTGGCAGTGCCGGGAAAAAGCTGGGACCAGAATATCGTTCTGGACCCGCATACAGGCCAGAGCATGCTGATCAGCAGCGGGCGCCTGTCTTTCGTCCCGACTTTCGAGAACTGCAGCATCTACCTGAACCGCCTGCCGGAGGAACAGGGAAAAAATGTGCAGAACCAGCTCTCATTCCGGCGCCAGGGGCAGGATGAGTGGCAGGATGCGTTCCCATTGGTGGATGTCTGGCAGGAGAATGCCTGGCGCGGTTCGCTCCTGCAGCTGCAGGAGGATTGCCAGTATGAAGTGCAGATCAAACTGACCGGCGAGGTGGACGCTGTTGTCCGGGGAGAATTCCGTACCCAGTCCAGCCAGGTGCCGGTGGTCAAGACCATCACTCTGGACCCGGCAGTGGTGGCGGAAGGCTGGACGGTCACCGAATCTGGCCGTCCGGACGGATATATCCGCTATATCTGCCCTGAGCCTATCCAGGCCCGCCCGGGAGATACGCCGCTGATCATCGCTGATGGGGCGGAATATGTGATCTTCGAAGGATTGACTGTGCGTGCGCAGGGTCGTCCGGGCGCCATCAGCCTGAACAACAGCCGCTTTATCCAGTTCAGGAATTGTGATCTGTCCGGCTACGGCCGCATTGGCCAGCGCCGGATTGATCTGAACGGGCAGTTCTATACCGCAAATGGCGCGGTCATCAATTATGATTCCGGCATTCGCATTGCCAGCTGCCAGAATATCCTGGTTGAGCGCTGCTATATCCACCATCCCGCCTCCACTGCCAACAGCTGGCTGTATTCCCACCCCGCCGGCCCAAATGCGATCCTGGTCGGAGGCAATAATCGGAACACCGTAGTCCGGTACAATGATTTTATCGGCAATGACCGCGGGCGCTGGAATGATGCCATTGAGTGCGGTGGCAATGGCATGATGTACGGCGGTTTTACCCGCGATGCCGATATCTACGGCAATTGGTTTATCTTTGCCAACGATGACTGCATTGAGTTGGAGGGCGGGGAAATGAACCTCCGCTTTTATTACAACCGCCTGGAAGGGTATTTGAGTGGTGCCAGCACCGGCTGCTGCCGTCTGGGGCC
The DNA here is from genome assembly GCA_012800565.1 of Lentisphaerota bacterium. Classification (GTDB taxonomy): domain Bacteria; phylum Verrucomicrobiota; class Lentisphaeria; order Oligosphaerales; family Oligosphaeraceae; genus JAAZIZ01. The sequence continues at coordinate 1,352 of JAAZIZ010000022.1, read as the reverse complement.
GTCATACCAGTTCCGCAATATCTACCTGCGGCCAGGCGATGAGAACGGCAAATACGGCAACGCTTTCAAAAATGGCCATGGCAACCAGGGCTACGGTTCGATTTTCATCCTCAACAACACGGTGGCCCAGCAGGCTCCCAGTAGCACTTTCAGCGCTTTCCACGGCAAACCGCCGCGCAAATCCCATCTGCCCAGATTCAAGGCTTTCGTCAGGAATAATATCTGCACTGCCAGGGGGCAGGTCTACAATAAAGGCTTCTTGAGCTGGAATGCCGACGTCGGCTATGACCTGCTGTATCTGCTCACACCGAAGAATATCGAAGCCGAAAAACAGATTCTGGGCGATTTGGCCAAGACCATGATCTTTGCTGAACCGCAGTATGTGGACCCGGAGAAAGGCAATTTTCATCTCCAGCCCGGGAGTAGCGGCTACCATGCGGCGCAGCCCTTGCCGAATCTCACCGTAAGGCATATCGGGGCTTTCCAGGAAGACGTTGTGCGGAGCCTGCCTTTCCGTCCCATCCCCTGGCAGAGCGATAGACAGGAGATATTTTTCAGCTCGGTGAACTCACCCTTGAGCCAGACGTTCACCATCAGCGCAGATACTGCTGAGACCAGGAATTTTACGGTGCATTGCAATGATGATTTTTTCCAGGTTGAGCCAGCCTCCGGAACTCTGGGCCAAAACCAGAGCTTTACAGTCACTCTGAAGCCTGACAAGATGCTCCTGCCACGACGCTTCAATGGCGCTCTGATAGTGCGTTTGCAGGACGGCTTCTCCATACCGGTGAGCGTCTATGCCGATTACCGCGACTGCGAGGAGCGCCAGGCTGCAATTCTGCAGGGAGAATTAATGGTTGAACTGTCGCAGATTCCTGATTCTAATCAGCTGACTGGCGAAGTGGAAATTCGGCAGGAAGGTTATTATTTCGCGTTTTTTGACTTGGCGGAAATGCCTTCCCGGCGGGCCTCTCTGACCATTGGCGAGATCACCGCCAGCAAAATCAACCTGGGGAGATACGATCCCCTGAAGCGCTGGGTCTCTACTCTCAATATCACCCTGCCGAGGTTTCGTTTGCCTGTGGGCAAGCACAAGATTATGCTTGATCCGACGGAGCCGACTGCGGTCAGGAAAATGCTGCTGACCCGTGAGCCGGAGAAATTTACCCACTGATTAGGAATCACTATGATTTTACAGTAATTCCTGGAGAAAAAGAAGAATTTCACGGGGGAGAGGCGGGTACAAGTATCGTCTTCTGACCCGTCCGACCCGTCCGACCTGTCCGACTTGTCCGACTTGTCCGACCCGTCCGACCCGTCCGACCCGTCCGCCCCGTCCGACTTGTCCGACC
>JAAZIZ010000335.1 GCA_012800565.1 Lentisphaerota bacterium | reverse complement strand
GGACGGGTCGGACGGGTCGGACAGGTTGGACGGGTCGGACGGGGCGGACGGGGCGGACGGGGCGGACAAGTCGGACGGGTCGGACGGGGGCTGTTGGCATCAACGCTGAAAGCGCACTGCATACCAGTACGAGCCCCCCAAGCACCCAAGCCCTGAACGGGGTTCCGGTTTTATGGGCTGGTCAGATGAACCAGCTGCCGGTGGCAGCCATGCGGTAGCGCGTATCGGTTGAGCCCAAAGTGACGGGGTTGGCATCGAGTTCGGGGATGGAATCTATTTCTCCCGCCAGCAACTCTCCTATTCTGCGGCTGGTCTCGCGATAACGTTCTTTCAGGCCGGCCAGTTTGATCTGCATCACTTCCAGGCCGTAGTACTTGTAACTGCGCAACCATTGCCGGCGGAAAGAATCATTGAGACCATCCAGGGCTGAAATCACCGCATCAATTTTCGCCCCCTGAATGGCGGCCAGAGTTTGGCGGTCGCGCTTTTTATAGGCCTCCAGCAGCTGCAGACGCAACTCCACTTTCAGCAGCAAGGCATTGGCGCAATGCCAGGCGTGATCGATATAGCCGGCGCTGTGGTCGGAAATCCGGTATGGGCTGAGCTTCTCACGCAACACCTGCAGGTCGGCGGCATAATTCTCCCAGACCTTGCTGTTAAAAGCCTTATATTCGTTCCAGACGATACCCATCAGCGGGTCGTCCCAGAGGGCGCAGGGCGCGTGCAGGCGCCAGGGCGGCGGACCATGCCGCTTGGCCGCCTCCGGGCTCATGTCGGTATCCCGCACCGTAATGGTCAGGTCCGAGGCCAGCAGCTGGCGACGGTAGCTGGTGCCGAAGACCCCGGCGAAAAATTTCTCGATGCGCTCGTCGTCGCTTTGTCCGTTAAAGGCTTCATCGGCAGCCCAGGCCAAGCCTGCGAAAGCCGAATCGAACTCGCAATATCCGCCGTCATCGCCCCAGAGGGTAAAGATGACTTCCTGCACGCCTTCCTTGCGGCAGGCCTGCAGACAGGGGCGAACGGTAGCGGTGGTAACTTCGTGGTCGTACCAAAGCTTGATCCAGGTCCAGATGCCGGAAGCCATCACGACCGGCTTCTGCCCCAGATCGCGGTGCAGCTGCAGCATCTGGCGATAGAAATCTTCATCCCGGTGGTAATAGTCCCAGTATACCAGCTGCGCTTCCGGAGCAATGGCATCTTTGACCGACTGGGGGATATTGGTCTGCAAATCATAGTAGTTCAGATTTTTATTGCCCAGCCGGAAGTACATGTCACTCCAGATCATCGGTTCCAGCTTGAGTTCATTGCAGATGGCGCAGACGCGTTTCAGGTGGCGGTTGTAGAGTTCGAAAGCATCCTGCTTGCCATGCAAATCCTGGAAACGCCCGCGCCCCAAATCATGCGTTTCATCCATGCCGATATGGATGCGGCGGGAAGCAAGGGCTTCGCTCCAGAAGCTGAGCATCTTGCCAATCAGGCGGTAACTGTCCTCGTTATCGACCATAATCACGTTATCGGTATCCTTGACTCCGGCATAAGCCGGCCAGCGCAGAATCGGCTCCAGGTGTCCAAGGGCCTGAATGGAGGCAATCATCTCCACCCCGAGGCGCTGCGCCACCTGGTCCATGGCCTTAATTTCAGCGATGGAGTAGGCTCCGCGCATATAGCCGAAGTAGGTCTCGCCGGGCAGCTGGTAAGCGTCCTTGGTATAGAGCATCATCATATCGTATCCCAGCAAGGCCAGGCGCCGCAGCCAGTGTTGGGCGTGTTTGACCGTCAGTACCGGGTTGCGGGAGCAGTCGTAGAGGATGGCATAAGTCTGGAAGCAGAGGTCTTCGACCGCTTCAGTGCCTGACAAGGCGTAGCCGATGCCGCGGGCGGCGGCGGAGGTCTTGCCGTATTCGATCCGCATTCCGCCGGCGGTGCGGCTCACGCGCAAAGTGGACGGCTCAGCGACCGGTACAAACTCCAGCATCAATCCGGCAGCATTGGGCGCAATGGGATATTCGACCGACAATTCCTGCAGCAGGGTGACTATTTCCGGGGCGACATGTTCGGGCTGGTAGGTCAGATTCATTGCATTCCTCAGGTTGGGTTACGGTAATGACGGTTGATTTTCTGCAGCAGTGCTCTTTGGTACCAAGGCATGCCATTGCCGGAAGATGCTTGAACTGGCCAGCAGCAAGGCTGTGGCAGCCAAGGGCAGGCTGTGGCAATATAACATTGCGTTCAAGGAAGTATCAACATAAACGCCGGGCCAGCCGGGAGAATAGAAAGGTGAGGTGATGGTGAGATATTCCAGCATGTAGGAATCTGTGGCGCTGATAAAGACACTGACTACACTCGGCAGCAGCAACAGCAGGACCAGCAGCAGGGTAAGCCAGAACAGACTGGAAATGCGGGGCATGAGTTCGTGCAGAAAGACCGCCAGAGCCGCATAAAACAACATATAAATCGCGGTATTGGTGAAGTACCACAGAGGCTCATACCAGTCGGTATTGCTGCTGGACAGAACCAGCGGGCGACAGAGCAAAGACAGCAAAAGCAGCGCCGCCAGCAGTATCCCCCCGCCAGAACCGCTGGAAAGCAGAAAAAATCCCCCGCGCAGCAGGATATTCCGCGGACACTGGTTCAGGATATGCAGGCTGGGCCGCGAACGCTCGCAGACCGCCAGCAGAGCAATCAGCATACTGACCAGGGCGGTGATGATGCTGAAGCTGATATTCAGGAAATCGAGGACGTGCTGATCTGTCAAGGCCGCCAGGCCGGCGACAGCAGCGGGAAAGAGCAGGAGCGTAGCCAGAAGGTAAATTCTGATCGGGAGCATCCGGTTGGCCATGGTATGGCTGATGATTGACACGCTGAGCACGAAGCAGAGCCCGCACCAGAACACCGGTACCACGAGCACAGCCAGCCACTCCTCCATCCCGAACCCCTGGTTCCAGAGCCGGGACATCTCAAATATCATCGCTGTCGCTGGAGGAGCGAGAAAGAAAATGGCGACGATCAGCAAAGAAATTGAATTCTTCTTGCCTACTGCACCACACAGCACACCCGAGAAAACCAATACCAGATTCAGGGGCAGCAACAGCAGCACGACTTTCAGCATTTGCAGGATTGCTATGCCACGCAAAAAATAAGCAATGACCAGGAAAGGCAGGCAGAGCGAGTGGATAAACAGCAGCAGCACCAATGCACTGCACAGCTTGCCCCAGATGATGCGGACGGGCGAGAGAGCGGTGAGCTTGCAGAAATCCAGCTCGCTGTTCAGGCGTTCCTGCATGAAGCGCTGGCCTATGCCCAGGCTGCAGCTCAGAAACAAGCAGACTTGTAAAATGGTGATGATGGCGATGAAAACCGCTTTGCCAAGATCATCCGGCAGAGTCTTGGAGCTGACCTGGACCAGATGCACCACCAGCAGCACCAGCAGCTGACCGATCAGCAGCAATGCCATCAGGGACAGGATGCCCCGGTTGTGGAAAGATTGCCGCAGCTCCTTGATCAGCACCGGGTTGAAGAAGTCGCTACTGTCTCTGTCTGCACTGTTCATTGTACTTTCCCGGAAGTGATTCGCATAAAAAGCTCCTCCAGACCAAGTTCCTGCCGGGTGAAACCGATGATGGGCAGACCGGCCGCAAACAGCGTGCCCATCAGGGCGGGGATTTCCGCGTCCGTGCACTTGACCTGGGCCTGGACAATGTGACCAGGCTCCAGAATCACGTTCTGCACGGCAGGATGTTCCAGCAATTTCAGCCGCACGGCCTCGCTGTCATGCAGGCAGCGGATAACCAGCAGCAACTGGCCGTCCGGCTCAGCACTGACCGCGTCGTCGCTGACTTCCGGCACGGCTTGCCGTTGCACTTGCGAGAGCAGTTGCGGGATGGTTCCGGCTGAAAGCAGCCGCCCCTGCTCAATAATGACCGCGCCATTGCAGATATCCTGCAGCTCACTCAGGATATGGCTGCTGAGCAAAATCGCTTTCCCCTGGGAGGCGAGAATCTTGAGCAGGCTGCGCAATTCCAGGCGGGCCCGGGGGTCGAGTCCGGCGGCCGGCTCATCCATAATCAGCACTTGCGGATTATGGACCAGGGCCCGGGCCAGACTGACCCGCTGCTTCATGCCTTTTGACAAGCTGGCGATGCTCTTTTCCCGTATTTCACCCAGGGAGGTGAATTCCTCAATCTCGGCCAAGGTCTGGCGGCGACGGCGGCCCTGCAAACCAAAACTGCGGGCGAAAAAATCCAGATATTCCCAGACCTGAATGTCTGTGAATCCCGGCAGTGCATCGGGCATATAGCCGATCAGTTTCCGGACTTCCTCCGGATAATTCACCACTGAGATATCATCAAAGAATACATCACCCGCATCCGGCATGTCCATGCTGGCCATAATCCTGATGGTGGTAGTCTTGCCGGCACCATTAGGGCCGATAAAGCCAAAAACATTCCCCGACGAGAATTCGAAAGACAGGTCGTTGACCGCCTTGACATTCTTGAATGATCGGCTCAGATGGCTGATTCTGATGTGCATACGGCAGAATTTATGTTAATGTGCGAAGTTTTGTGATGGGAAGAGAGATTTGACTTAAGCCGCGAAGTGGCTAAAAGCCCCAACGGGGCGTGATATACCAGCGCCAGAGGCGCTCCTCCAGATAGCGCCTCCGACAGGCACAATTGGCAGCAGAAATGTAGCGAAAAAGTTTTCTGCCACCGTTGCAACCCAATTTTCCTGCAAAGCGATATAAACAGGGCGTAAGGGCACATGGAGTGCGGCAGCTTGCTGCCGCTTTCCCTGCGGGAGCTTGCTCCCGCAGCCCTTGTCCCCGGAGGACTTTCGCCCTCGGCGTTGCCCTGGTATGTCATGCCCCGTTGGGCTTTCTCCACCCAGAGGCCCCCTCAACCACCCAAGCCCTGTTAAGGACGAGACAAAAGCCTGAGCTACATGCGCCTCCTTAAAGATGATATTCATCAGTAGATTTCGCACATTAACGAATTTATGGTTTGTGCTGCCGGTCCGGAGCCAGGACCGTGGTTAAGCGCGTTCGACCCCCAGCAACCCTTCGTGCAGCCAGACCGGCTCATAACCGTTGTCCCGGAGGAAACGGAAAGCGGCCGCCATGCGCTGCTCGTGATCGGGGAGGTAGTTGAAATAGAAGGGCCAGAAGTACTGCTCATGGGTCAGGATGTCCATCACCTCAGCATTGTCTGGATCATCGACATATTGGCTGAGGGTGGGCACGATTTGTTCTAAAGGCGTGCAGTTAACCACGATATCGGTATGGCTGAACACGATGCCGCTGTCGAAGTCCATCAGTGCATCGTGACTGTTGAGGTAATGGCAGCGCACCTCATCAAGGCCATTGCTGACGTTGTAGCGCTGTTCGCAACGATTGAAGTATCCGCTCAGGACGCGCACGCCGCGCTGATAGAGGGCCGGCAGCACGGAAGGCAGGATTTCACCCCAGTGCACGATGGTCGGCGGACAGAAGCAGCTCTCGCCGGCGAAGCGCACGATTTCGGCCTGGACCTGGTCAAAATCAGCGCCGACTTTTTCCGGGCTGGCGTACTGATAGGGCCGGTCCGGGAATTCATTGTTTGCATGCCAGGTCATCTTCAGCCAGTCGCTGTTGTCGGCGAACTGATTTTTCCAGGCATCCGGCATCATCGTCAGATCGAAATCCTTCTCCGGGGTGGAGAAGAACAGATTCAGGGTGTACTTGGCTCCGAATTCATCATGCAGGCGTTTCAGGATGGCCAGGTAATGATTGCTGAACAAGTCCTGGGGGCGCTTTTGCCAGAGGTCGCGCAGGAAAAACGAATTATCATCGATGGAGACCCGGTAGCGCCGGCGGGAGTTTTTATCCCAGACGACCCGGACTGACTGCTCGCTGCGGCCGGTCACGCCGGCGCAGCTGGCAGTGATATCGGTAGTGAAGCTCTGCAGCAGTACCTTGGCGAAGAAGAGCTCGCCCTTGCGCCGGGCCGGCTGGCCGTTGACACTGACTTCGGCGCAAATCGGGGCGGTGCCGCAGACTTCTATGGTCAATCCCCGGGCATCCTGCTGTCCGTGACAGCGGTTCAAGACCGCACCGTGGAAAGGGAAGAGAATTTTGAGCATATCATATCCTCTGATTTACATTGCCGCAATTTTACGCATTGCGCTGGCCGTCTCGGCGAATGACGCCAGGGACGGGGCGACTTCCGAGACCAGAGGTCCGGCATAGCCGGCCCGGCGCAACTCCTGCATCACCACCGGGAAATTCACCTCACCGGCCAGCAATGCGGTCCAAGTACCGTTCAAGGGGCCGCCCTTCCAGTCTTTGAGGTGGACGTGCTTAATGCGTGACCCCAGGGCCCGGACCCAGTGCTGCGGGAATTGAAAGACGGCCATATTGCCAGGGTCGAAATAGAATCCGACCCGCGGGCTGTTGATGCTGTCCAGGAAATTCCGCATTTCCAGCGGGCTGAACAGAAAACCATTCCAGACAAACTCAACTGCAAAAGTGACGCCGATTTTCTCCGCCGCCGCGGCAATTTTTTTCCCTGCGGCGATGGCATTCCGGTATGCATCCTCGTAATAGAGCTCCGGCGACAGCCGTCCCAAGGTATGCAGGCAGACCTTGGCGCCGAGTTTGGCTGCGCACTCCAGGCCGCGGATTGCCCAGGTGACGCCCTCGTCACCGCTCTGTCCGTCCTGGAGGAGGTTGCCTGAAGGCGCACTGATGGTCATGGACGCAATAGACAATCCCAAATCCGCCGCCTGCTGTTTGATTTCTGCGAGCTGTGCGTCGCTGGTCTGGAAGTTCAAGGCTGCTTCCGGTGCCGGTCGCAGCGCCAATTCCACTGCATCATAGCCGCAGTCCTTGGCCTGCTGCAGGAATTCCGGCATAGTGAGATTTCCGGCAATCAAAGCCGACAAAGCGATTTTCATATCTTCTCCTGAGTTTGTGTTTGCGGTTTCCTGCTCCGGGCGTTCTGAAGTCAGACCTTTCCTTGCGAAGTATTATTTCATCACCACGGCCACCGGTTTCCAGATTCCGCCCTGGCCGCCGCGGTCGTGCACCCGCACCACGACAGTCTGCTGGGGCGCTTCCCAATCAATACAATGGTCGATGCGGATGGCAAAGGGAACTTTCCAGTCATCGCTATTTTTGAAAATCCGTTCGCCGGCCGCCTTACCGTTGACCCAGACCCAGCAGGATTCATCGACGGCACCGAAGAGCAGAGCGATCTCCTTGCCCTTCCAGTCCGGATTGATTTTGACCGTCTGGCCATAATAGCCGATGCCGTCATATTCTTTCAGCAATTCAAGCAGTTTCGGATGCATGCCGGAACCCTCCTGCTGTTCCCAGCCGGAGGTGATCTTGATCGGCTCCCAGGTCGAGGTGATCTGCCCGCCGGGGGTCAATTCCCATTTTTCCTTCAGCCCCAGGTCTTCGGAGTCGATCTTGAAGAACCATTTTTCAGGCATGGACTGGAAATCGGCATAGTCACGGAAATTCCAGATGGCATAAGTGCCGGCCAGGTCTCCGAAGCTGCGTTCAATGCTGACCAGTTGCGTGCGCCAGTCGAGATTCAGGTTGTCCTTATTGGCCAACCGGAAAGTCAGCAATTCACGGGAACGGGTAAACTTCTTCTCGACTGGCGCGGTGATGGCCTTGTACAACAGCAGATTATGCTGATTGCTCAAGCGCAGGCGCTGCAGTCTTGCAGTGACTTGGGCCTCCAGGCCCTCCCGGGCGGCAGCCCGGTCCAGGATGCGGTCCATCAGTTCGAAATCCTGTTCCGAGTAATATTTATGCAAATCCCACATCAGTCCGCGCCGGAAATTCCCGTATCTTCCCCGTTCGGCAATGGTCTCACGGTTTGGCATCAGGCGTTTTTCCCAGACTTCATTGCGCCAGTACTGGTAATATTCGCGGATATCGGCGGCAGCCGGCCCGTAGGCGGAATAGTACTCCTCCTCCAGTTCTGCGAAGGTTTTATCCGGGTAGCAATGAGCCCGGGCCAGGATATAATCTGAAATACCGGTATTGGCCCAGAAATGATGGATGGAGTCGTAGTCGGTGCCGACGATGCCGTTCCTGACCCCGAGCTGAAAGAAATCGAACATCAGCTTCTCGAAGCCCATGGGCAGGCTGGTGTTGCTGTGCTGGCAATTCGGGCGCAGGAACAGCTGGCGGGCACCGGCGGCATTCCATTCCTTGTACATCCGGTCGGTCGCCTCGAAAGCGAACATACCGGGCACAAAGCCGATAATCAGGCGCGGATCGGCTTTCTCGCGCCGAGGCGGGAAACGGTACACGCTGTAGGCGTAAGTGCAGACAGTGACCTCAGGATCGTGCTCAGCCGCCAGCTTCTGTACCTGATTGGCAAAATACAGATAGCGGTCACTGAGGTCATAATCCCAGGATTTTCCGGGCGGCGGGGGCATATCAAGTTTGCGGCACTCTGTGCATTCGCAAAAGTCCCCCCAGTCATTTTCGCAGACATTGATAAACTTCGAACGCGGATTACCGGCCAACCAGTTCTCAATGATCTGACGATGCAGACCGGGATTGCTGACGCACATCTTGATGGTATCAGGCATCTTCGGCCGCGTAGGTGCACGCTTGCCTTTCACCTCGGCAAAATACTCCGGATGCTGTTCACCATACTTGTTCCACCAGGTGGTAAAAGCATGTCCGTACTGCATCGGCAGATGCGAGCCCATGCGCATGCGCTTGCTCCAGACCGACACCTCGTTATTCCACTTCTCCCATTGCTCAGCAGTCAGCTGGAAAGCCTCGGGTAAATCCTGGTTGTAACTCTTGAAAGGCGCGATTCCCAGCCGCAGTCCCCGCTTGGGAATGGATGGCACCCAGCCGCCCTGCCCAGCCTGCAGCGACAACTCGGTGACTGCCGGAAAGGCGATGCCGCCATCGCCGGGTTCAATCCAGCGCACCTGAAACTGCTGCTCCAGGAAATCGTAGACAGCGGTCAGAGTACCCAGTTTTTGCAGCCGGCAGACTCCTGCCACCGGCACCCGGTTTTTCAGTTCCGAACTGGGAGTGTCATCGCCGCAGAACCAGCAGCCCTGCGGGCTGATCTGCCAAAGCGCCTCCTCCGGGGCCAGCGGTTGCTCCCGGCCCGGCGGCAAAGTTCCGACAAAGAGCGGGAAAGCCGCGCTGCCGCCACGCTGGATTTTCAGCTGCACACCGCCGATCAAGGCCAGGTGCTTCTGCAGCTCCTCAGCCGCAAAACCCTGCACAATGTTGGGTTTTTCAGGCAGGATGATGGCGGCGTTCTGCCAATCCGGCAGGAAACGTTGCGCGAAAACGGTAACCGTGATTAACAGCAGACAGGACAGGATTTTTTTCAGCATGAATACTCCTCTTAGTTGGTATGATAATCGACAGAAAGTCTCATTTAGTGCAAAAATCTCTCTGGCCGGCGAGCCACTCCTCAGTCAGGCGGCAGGCCAGCGAGAAATCACCTTCTGGCAGCCAGTGAATCTGCTTGCCCTCACGTTCCATTTTCCGGAACCAGATATCCTGACGCTTGCAGAACTGCCGGATGCGGGCCAGCAGCGTCTGCCGCATCTCAGACCAGCTCAGCTGTCCCTGGAGGTACTTGGCCAGATAGCGGTATTCCAGCCCCAGCCAGTCCATCTTTTCCCAGGAAAGTCCCTGCTGGTGCAAACGTTCCACTTCCTCCACCAGGCCTTGGTCCAGACGCTGGTCCAGACGCTGTTCGATCCGCTGATGGCAGACTGCCCGTGAGTACTTGGGCGCAAGAATCAAGGTATTTTTCAAAGCCTCCCGCGGGAAACTCTC
>JAAZIZ010000334.1 GCA_012800565.1 Lentisphaerota bacterium | reverse complement strand
CTCCCAGAATACATTTATCGTAGCAGCCACCGCATTTGCTCTCCTGTTATTGTTTCACTGTACCGTTACCATCCATCCAGCCTGCTGCAAAGCACCACTTGCCGATGACCGTACAATCCAATTATATCATTGCCGCCCTGCGCACCCCAGCCAAGATTCTCCAGGCTCTGACCAGCCCGGTGCAAACCGTATTCCTGCTGGCGGGAAATATCTGCGATCTCCCCGGGCAATGCCAGCAGCTGAAAGACGCCGGCAAGATGGTCTTCATTCATCTGGATATGTTGAATGGACTCAAAGGCGACGCCAGCGGACTGAAATTCCTGCAGAAATTCTGCGGCCCCAATGGAGTTATCAGTACTAAAGCGCAAGTGCTAAAACTGGCTCGTGAGCAAGGACTCTTCACCATCCTGCGGGTCTTCGGACTGGATTCACAAGCCATGCGCACCGGGCGCGAACATGTGCTTCTGGCCAAACCGGATTTCGTCGAGGTCCTGCCCGGGGTTGCCAGCAAGGTCATCGCCATGGCCAAACAGGATTACAAGGTACCGATTATTGCCGGCGGGCTGATCGAGACCCGTGAAGATGTGAACCAGGCTTTCGCCGCCGGAGCCAACGCAGTCTCCACCAGCAACCATGTACTTTGGCAACAGGCACCAGAATCGGCCACCTGATCGCCAGCAAGGAGTCCCCTGCCCCGACGGCAATTCATAACCAGGCAGTGCCAAAATCCGGCCCTGCCAAACAAAGGAACTGCATTATGCGCATTGAAGATTTAGACCAGAATTTCACCACTGCCAAAATCGGCGATGCCGAGATGGTCTTCTGCGAACCAACCCAGGCGCCTTTCGCCCTCAATGGCCTGGCCTGGTTTGCCCAGGAGCGGGTCTTCTGCCGACTGCCGCAGGCCTCCCTGGACAGTGTCAGCGCAGGGGTGCGTGGACTTTCCTGGAGCACCGCCGGAGCACAATTGCGCTTCCGCAGCAACACTACCCGCCTTGCCCTGAATGTGCAGCTCCTCAGCCCCAGCAATATGTCGCACATGCCCGCAACCGGACAATCCGGCTTCGATCTGTACCTGGGGGTCGGCAAGGACAAGTATTTTATCAAGACTGCAGTCCCGCCTGTAAACGCCGATCATTACCAGCTGCTGATCTTCGATGACCCGCAGCCGGAAGAACGCGAATTCACTCTTAATTTCCCGCTGTACAATGGTGTCAAGAAATTAGAACTCGGGGTCAGTCCGGGAGCTCAGATTGCTCCCCCTACCCCCTTTACGATTCCTCGGCCAGTGCTCTTCTATGGGTCGTCCATCACCCAAGGCGGCTGCGCCTCCCGACCCGGTAACTGCTATTGTCAGATTCTGTCCCGGCATCTTGATTTCGAATGTCTGAACCTGGGCTTCAGCGGCAATGCCCGCGGGGAACTGGTTATGGCGGACATCATCAGCAGCCTCGATTTGTCAGCTTTCGTCATGGACTATGACCATAACGCCCCCAATATCGAGCACCTCCAGAATACTCATGAGAAGTTTTTTCAGCACCTCCGCAGCAAGCGCCCGGAACTGCCGGTAGTAATGGTCAGCAAACCGAATTTCGACCTCCAGCGGGAAATTTCTATCCGCCGCCGGGAAATTATCCGCCAGACTTATCAGAATGCATTGGCCGGCGGCGACCGGAATGTCTACTTCGTCGATGGCGAGACATTGTTTGGCACCAGCGACCGCGATGCCTGTACTGTCGATGGCTGCCACCCCAACGACTTGGGATTCATGCGCATGGCCGAAGCAATCCAGCCGACCCTCGCTGCCGCTCTCAAAGGACAGGGAAAATAATCGCTCTCCGGTGCTCTGACAGAGTTCGGCCCGCAGACTGGCACGACGCAATTCTGACGCCACAAAGGCAGCAACCAAGAAGTGGCGGAAAAGGATGGAAAACTGAAAAACTTTTGCTCCTTTGAGTTGCAAATCCGTGAACTTTGTCTATAGTATGTCCTGTACTTAGCCGGAGTGGCGGAATGGCAGACGCGCTAGACTCAAAATCTGGTATCCGCAAGGGTGTGTGGGTTCGACTCCCACCTCCGGTACCATCAATGCAAGGACTCACGCCACCGTGAGTCCTTTTTTTTGACAAACGCGTTAACCAATGCCAGTCGTATGCATTGATGCCAGTTCAATTCCCGCAGGCACAGCCAAAATTTCCCCGCCTGGGTAGCTCAGTGGATAGAGCAGAAGTTTCCTAAACTTTTGGTCGGAGGTTCGATTCCTCTCCCGGGTGCCAATTTCAACCCCCTCAGAAATCAAGGTTTTGAGGGGGTTTCTTTTGACGTATTTTTGCTTCTTTGTATTTCCGGTTATTACTCCTTAAATCGTATCTGTATCATTTCTCGTTGTCGTAGCGTATTTTGCGCCAGCTGATCCGCATGGCCGAGGCGCGGGGACGCGCCGCCTGGAACCATACGTCGGTGCTGCTGGCAACCATCATCAATATCAACAAGCCCAAGGGAAAGCCGGCCATCAAGTCCGAGGCCTTTCGGTCGGTTCAAAGATTGTCGCCACCGGCGTTATGCTTGCCGCCCCCCCTTTGCCAATGCCGTGCAATGCGTTGCGTCTTTTACAAGGGAAAAACCCGGAAAAAATTTGGGTATCAGGCTTGACAGCCATTGTTAATGGCATTACAATATTTCCCGCAAAGCGACATAAATAAACCCTGTCCCAAAAGCTGCTATAGTGCTGTCAGACGGGTCAGACGGGTCGGACAAGTCGGACAGGTCAGACGGGTCAGACGGGTCGGACAAGTCGG
>JAAZIZ010000333.1 GCA_012800565.1 Lentisphaerota bacterium | reverse complement strand
GGGTGCCAATATGCTCCCCGGTGAGGTCATATTGTCCCGCCCAGTCTGGGTCATTCCCTACGATCCCGAAGGCGACCGCAACGCAGTGCTGCAAAGCAACCACACCGGGCATATCAGATACTTCAAAAACCTGTATGACTTCGTCAAAAAAGGTGAGAAAATCTATGAAATCCGGGACCTGCAGACGGTCGAGGTTCTGGAAGAAGGCTTCGCCACCCGCGACGGCATCGTGGCCGGCATCGCCCACCAGCCGATCATGACCCCGGAAATCCGCCCCTGCTATGTGGCCAAAGTACAGGAGCTCGCCCCGGCCGGCATCATCCTGCCCAAACTCCCGGCAGATTTCTTCGCCTGAATCACCTGCGCACCTGCCCTTAAGTATAGTCCCTGGCGGGCAAAAAACAACCCGCCGGGCCGCTTGAGGAAAAATTTGCCTGACTCTGACGGTGCTGCAGTGCGCAGCTGGAACACCCGCTTCGTAGAGTTTAGTCCAGAAAGTGCAGAATACCATCAGCCAACCAGTCCAAGCACTGCCATGAACCTCCCTCCGCCAACTGTACAATGGCTGGATGATTCCGGTACCGCTTTCCGGGCCCCAGGAGCAGATGCCTCCCGTCCGGGTGTACTTGATATCATCGACCAGACCAGGCTGCCGCAATCTCTGCACCGGCTGCATCTGAGTGACCAGAAGGAAATCCACGCCGCCATCTCCAGGCTCTGCGTCCGGGGAGCACCGGCAATCGGCTGTGCCGCTGCGCTGGGTCTGGCCGCCTGCGCCCAGCGCTTGACCACCACCGATCAAGCGGAATTCCGCCGGCAGCTTGAGCACACCGCCGCATTCCTGAACTCCTCCCGCCCTACTGCCGTGAACCTCTCCTGGGCTCTGCAGCGCTGCCTGAACTGCCTCACTGCCGACCACGTGCCGGCCCTGAAACAGCAGCTCCTGGACGAGGCCCTGGCCATCCTGGCCGAAGATATCAGCCTCTGCGAGGCCATAGGCAAGCACGGCTTGCAGCTGCTCCAGCCAGGCCAGGGTGTGCTTACCCACTGCAACGCCGGTGCCCTGGCCACCGGCGGCTGCGGCACGGCCCTGGCTCCGCTCTATGCCGCCCACCAGGCTGGCTACCGCCTGAAAGTTTTTTCCAACGAGACCCGGCCTCTGCTGCAAGGCTCGCGTCTGACTGCCTGGGAGCTCTCCCGCGCCGGAATAGAAGTCACCACTATCTGCGATTCCATGGCTGCGCAGGTCATGCGTGAGGGGCTGGTCTCGCTGGTGCTGGTCGGTGCCGACCGGGTCGCCGCCAATGGTGACACCGCCAACAAGATCAGCACCTATCAGCTGGCCATCAGTGCCAATTACCACCGCATTCCTTTCTATGTCGCCATGCCCTACTCGACTATCGACCGCAGTCTGCATAGCGGGCAGGAAATCCCCATCGAACAACGCTCCCCGGACGAAATTTCCCATTGCCAGGGCGCGAAAGTCTATAATCCCGCCTTCGATGTCACCCCTTATGAGCTGATCAGCGGTTATATCACCGAACGCGGAATCTGCCGGAAACCCTGAAAGGACACTCCTATGACGGCCTGGAATCAACACGCCCGGGAAATCGCTGCCTGCATGCGCCGGCTCTACCAGCGGGGCCTGACCACCACCTCGGGCGGAAATATTTCCGTGCGATTCGAGCAGGACACCATCCTTATGACTCCCGGCGGCACCGACAAAGCCAGGATTAAAGCCGCTGATATCGGCGCCATGAGCCTGCATGGCGAACGCCTCAGCGATTTCAAACCGACCTGCGAGGCGGAAATGCATCTGGCAATCTACCGGGCCAGGCCGGATATCGGAGCCATCGTCCATGCCCATCCGGTCACCGCCAGCGCCTTCGCTGCAGCCGATTGCCCCATCTCCAACCGGCTGCTCTGTGAATCATACGTAATCTTGGGTGAAATCAACCTGGTGCAGTACCAGACCCTGGGCTCACCCCAACTGGCGGCAGCCGCAGCTGCTGCCGCCGGCAAATACAACTGCCTGCTCCTGCAAAACCACGGCGCCCTGACCATGGGCAGCAACCTTCTCCAGGCTTTCGATAGGCTCGAAGTGCTGGAAAATGCCGCCCGGACAACCCTGATTTGCGAACACCTGCTCAAGGCACCTGCCCGCCTGATCCCTGCCGCCGCCCTGCCTGAACTGCAGGCCCTGCAACCAAATCAGCCCCCGCCGGAAGCGGGATAGTGCCGCTACTGCACCGCAGCTGTGGACGATGTGGACGATGTGGACGATGTGGACAATTTACGTCATTGTCAGCAGATGTCAGAATGTGTAATTGTTATTTCGTTTTGAACCATTATATTATTTAGTTTTCCGTTCCCTTTATTGACTATGCTTATGGACTGCCCTGACATGACAGACAACGCCCCCGCCGCCGACGCCATTTCCCCCCTGGATGAACTGGCTCCCAACGCTGTTCTTTCCGAAAACACCCCCGGGGCTGCGGCTAATTCCTTTGCTGCTTTCGGTCTGGGGGCCGACCTGTTGCGCGGCATTACCGAAGCCGGCTTCAGTGAGCCGACTCTGATTCAGCAGAAATCCATCCCGCATCTTCTGGCTGGCCGCGATCTGATCGGTCAGGCCCTGACCGGCTCCGGCAAAACCGCAGCCTACGCCCTGCCGGCAATGGAATTGGTCCGCGGCAAAGAAGGCTTGCAGTTCCTGGTCCTGGTACCCACCCGCGAACTGGCCGCGCAGGTCAGCTCGGAAATCTTCAAACTCGGGCAGTTCGCCGGTATCCGCACCGCAGCTTTCACCGGCGGGCAGTCCTATAGCCGCCAGGAGCAGCTGCTGCGCCAGGGTCTGAATGCTCTGGTCGCCACTCCGGGCCGGCTGATCGACCTGATGAAAAGCGGCCATTTCAACGGCGTAAACCCTGCCATCATAGTGGTGGACGAAGCCGATGAAATGCTGGACATGGGCTTCCTGGAGGACGTCAAGACCATCTTCGAGCAGTTCCCCGGTCCGCATCAGACCATGCTCTTCTCCGCCACTCTGCCCAAGCAGGTTGTGGCCCTGGCTCAGAAGATCCTGCAGGACCCGGTAGATATCACCACGGCCATTTCCGAGGCCACCAACAACGACATCAAACAGCATTACTTCGTCATTGAGGAACACGAGCGCGTAAATGCCTGCATCCGGCTGATCGATTCGGAAGAAGTCAGCAAGGCGATGATTTTCTGCCGTACCCGCGAGGAGACCGATGCCCTGAATATCCTGCTGGGGGGACGGGGATACAATGTGAACTGTCTGCACGGCGATATGGAACAGGCTCAGCGCAACCGGGTCATGAGCGCATTCCGGCGCAACGAATTCGATATCCTGGTCGCCACCGATGTGGCTGCCCGCGGACTGGACGTCGAGGACGTCTCCCATGTCTTCAATTTCCATCTGCCTTTTGACAGCCGTGGCTATGTGCACCGCATCGGTCGCACCGGGCGGGCCGGTAAGTCCGGCAAAGCCATCACCCTGGTCACTCCCCGGGAGCTGCGCCAGCTTGAAGCCATCAAACGCACCGTCGGTGCAGATATGCAGCTGGGACTCATCCCCACCCGTAAAGAAGTGTACAACCAGCGCCTGCAGAAACTCTTCGCGGAACTGTTCGTCAGCGATCTGAACCCCGCGCTCTACAACCAGGTGCTGGAAATTTCCCAGGGACAGGACCAGGACCCGCTGGTGCTTTTCACCAAGCTCCTGACCCGCTTCCTGTCCGGCAGCAACGACCAGGGACCGGAACAGATCGGCCTCACTGGCGACCGCCTCGACCGCGCTCTGAACAAACGACCGCGCTTTGAACGCGACCGTCGCCCCGGCCGTGCCGCACCGCGTTCCCGCGGCAGCTTCGAACGCCGCGGCCCCGGACGCAACGAACGTCCCGAGCGCGATGAACCATCCCGGCGCTATGACTTCCAGCGCGATTCGGAATACCAGCGCCAGCCCCAAACCAACCCCGAAATCACAGCGGAACAGGACAGCAGCTCCCGAAAAAATCCCCCCGCCCGCAGCAGAAATATCGAAGGCCTCTCCCGCGCCATCCGCATCGCGGAGGAAATCGACCGCGAACGCCAGAACACCCGCCCCGAACGCCCGCGCCGGGAAAGTGAGCACCGCAGTGCTGAACGCCCAGAACGCCCGCGCCGGGAAAGTGAGCACCGCAAGGCTGAGCGCCCTCCCCGTCGTGATGCTGCCGGCAGCCGTTCCGAGCGACCGCCACGTTTTGCCGGTGAGAGCAAACCCAAACGGAAAGCCCCTGCCGACCGCCGCTCTCCGAAAGAGCATTTCGGCAAATAACCTGTTCTGCTGTCCACTGCCGGCAGCTGCATTGCCAAGGTGGTCACCTGGCAGATGATACGTAATGCGTCTGGGCATATTTATGACCAACGCTTTGAAAGGCAAATGTCTGACGGGGCCCGGCGGGAACTCTTCTCCCGCAAGGTATGAAGTTTTATCCTGACGTTGCCCTGTCGCGGATGTAATGGAATTCCGGTATGCGCCAGAGGCGCAGTACAGAGGTTAACCGGGGGTTCACAGCACGC
>JAAZIZ010000332.1 GCA_012800565.1 Lentisphaerota bacterium | reverse complement strand
TGCATAGTGCCGTCGGACAAGTCGGACAGGTCGGACAGGTCGGACAGGTCGGACAGGTCGGACAGGTCGGACAAGGAGGAATTCCTGTAAAATCATGATGCAGACTCGGACTATTCATTTGGGGCCGCTGCCCATCGGCGGAACTTCTCCGATCTCAATTCAGAGTATGTGCAATACCGATACCGGCGAGGTCGAGAGCTCGCTGCAGCAGATTGAGCGCTTGTATGCCCTGGGCTGCGACATCATCCGTCTGGCGGTGCCCAGAGCCGCGGTGCTGCCGGCGTTTGCCCAGATTTGTGCTCGCAGTCCGATTCCGGTTATCGCGGACATCCACTTTGATTATCGCCTGGCGCTGGGTGCAATAGATGCCGGTGCCGCCGGCATCCGCATCAATCCGGGCAATATCCAGGATGAATCCGGGTTGCGGCAGGTGGCCCGGGCAGCGTCCGCGGCCGGGACGGTGATCCGGGTCGGGGTTAATCTCGGCAGTCTGTCGCCGCGAATGGAGTCGCAATACGGTCGTTCAGCGGAAGCGATGGTGCAGAGTGCCCTGGAATACTGCCGGTTTTTTACGGAAGAGGGCTGTCAAGCCTTGAAAGTCAGCCTGAAAGCCTCGTCTTTGCCTCTGACGGTGGCCGCCAATCGGCGGTTCGCGGCTTTGTCGGATATTCCCTTGCATCTGGGGGTGACGGAAGCCGGCACGGCCAGCAGCGGCAGCATCAAATCTGCGATCGGCATCGGCAGCTTGCTGCTGGATGGCATCGGCAGCACCATCCGGGTCAGTCTGACCGCGCCGCCGGAAGAGGAAGTGCGCACCGCGCTGCGCATCCTCTCTGTGCTGGGGTTGCGCCAGAACGGCCCGGAACTGATTTCCTGCCCGACCTGCGGGCGCACCAGGATAGATTTGCTGGCGCTGGCCACTGCGGTGGAAGATGAGCTGGCCCGTTTTGCCGCTGCCGGCCGGAAGCTGCCCTGGCGGAAGATTGCAGTAATGGGCTGCGAGGTCAATGGTCCGGGCGAAGCCCGTGATGCGGACATCGGCATTGCCGGCGGCAAGGGCCAGGGGCTGCTGTTCAAGCACGGCAAAATAGTGAAAGTCCTGCCGGAGGGCGAACTGCTGGCGGCTCTGCGGGCCGAAATGGAAGCAGCGGCCAGCCAGGCTGCAGACAGCGGTTTGCCCTGATGCCCCGAACCAGGCGGTAAAGGTATATCACCGGCGCTGGTATTCTGGTCTTTCAACGATATTTATATCGGATAGCCGCAGGACAGGAGGCAGACGAGTTATTTTCATGCCGTGGTCCTTGTAGTTCAGGGTTGCAAATGCAGAAAGCTCAAGTCGGCGGGGTTGTTGTTGCCCAGCAGCAGTCTTCCTGGCCAGGGGTGCGGAGGATTGAGATGCTGGTTGCCGCAATGGAGATTGAAGCGCAAGGGGGCGGTCGGGTATTGACGGAACGGCGCGAAATGCTGCAGGTTGAAAGTAAGGATCAAGCTGTTCTCCGAGGTGCGTTCTGCGCTCCAGTATTGCGGTAGAGTCAAGGGGCGGAAGACCTGGTTGCGGCCCTGGTGATCGAAACGCGCATTCAGGATTGGGAAGAGGCGGCAGGGCTCCAGTTCCAGCCAGACATCATCCTGGCCGTTGGCGATTTCAAAGCAGAGCTGCTCCTGGTTCCGGTAGACTCGGAACCAGGTCTCGCCGCACGGGTAGGTGGTTGCGTCCTGTCGGGTACGGCCGCAAAGGTAGCCCGGGCAATTCTCGCCGGCGTAAGCGCGGATTTCCGGCAGGTCGAATGAGAAGCGGGGGAAATCCTGCTCCAGGAGCTCCTGCAGCAATTTTTCTCTGGCAGCGAGCTGTTCGGGGAAGAAGAGATAGCCCTCGGCTTCAGAGTGGTAGCCCAGGCGGGAGTCCTGCTGGCAGAGTTCCCGCATGCGCTTGGTGGCGGCGATTTCATCCAGCACCAGGCAACGCATTTCAGGCAGATGACTGCGGCGGTGATGGATCATATCTTCGCGCAGGAAGTAGAAGCGCAGCAGATTCAGAGAACTGCGGATTTGCAGGCCGATGCACTCCGCCAGAGCCAGGTCAGCCAGACGGGCCTGGTCATGCAGGTATTTTTCCCGCAGGGGCAGGAGAATTTTCAGTCCATGGTACCAGTGTTTGTCCATCTGCTGGAGCAAGGTGATGGCCTCCGGAAGGGTGTGGGTATAGTCGAGACACTCGCCGATGCGGTCACCGCCGATGCTGTTTTCGCGGAAGATATAGCTGGGCGGCAGGGGCTGATCGACTGGAAACAAGTACCATGGAAAAGCGATGGACTGATGCAGCGGCCCGAACCATTTGAAATTCAGATTCTCCGGAAAAGCACGGTAGCCCTCACCGAAAGCCTGCCAGGCGGCGACCAGGGCCGGGGCGTCGGTGCCCCATTCGGGGAGGGCCAGTTCATGCAGGAATTCTTCTTCGCTGGCCGGCAGGGGGGCAAAGGACAGGCGTCCGGCGGCGCGATTCATAATGCCGGGGTAATTGCCGAAATACCAGCATTGCATGACCATACGGCAGCTGGTCTGCTGAATGGCGTGGTATTTGCGGTAGAGATTGTCCGGAACCGGAATGATGGGCACAGAGGCGTCCTCATGTGAGCAGCTGACTTGGAGTTTGGCGGCCGGCAGGGCGCAGCGGCGGGCTACTTCGCTCCAGAGTTCGGATGGTCCGATAAAGGATAGCGAGTAATCAAGCACCGGGCGGTCAGTGCCGAGCTGGTTGCTTA
The DNA here is from genome assembly GCA_012800565.1 of Lentisphaerota bacterium. Lineage (GTDB taxonomy): Bacteria > Verrucomicrobiota > Lentisphaeria > Oligosphaerales > Oligosphaeraceae > JAAZIZ01. The sequence continues at coordinate 20,273 of JAAZIZ010000332.1, read as the reverse complement.
GTCCACCGACTTCAAAATTGAACATCAGGTGCAGGTCATCGGGCCATTGTTCAGCAATGCGCATAAACTGCTGCTGTTCCGGTTCGTCCTTCCAGAAGCAGGCGAAATAGAACCAGCCTGCGAATTGGGCCTCAGGTTCATATTTGCGCATTGCCTCGGTCATCAGGCGGGCAATGTCCACGAAGAGCTCTGCGGTGCTCTTTTGCGAGCAGCGCGGGCAGTTGCAGGGTGGGCCGATATGTTCATAGAGCATTCTGGTGGCACAGGGATCGCTGCTTTCCAGGCACATGATATTGATGATGCCGCCGAGTCCGCGGACTCGGCTGAACAGGTATTCGATGCTTTCGCGCAGGTATTCGCGCCCTTCGGGCGAGGAAGTACAGAAGCTGCTGTGGGTTGCGTTATACTGGTGTCCGCGCATGGCCGGGACGTGTTCGCCATCGGAGACCGGCAAGGCCAGGCTGGAGTTGCTGAAGCCTTTGGGCTCAGCCAGAAAGACAAAGCATTTAATGCCGTAGCGGGCGCATTTGTCCACCGTGGCCTGCAGTTTAGCCAGTCTTTTTTCGACTCCCTGGCCATGTTCGGGGAAGAACCGGCTGGGCATATCCTGGAGATACAAGGTGATCCAGAGTCCGTTGATATTCTCGTGTGCCAGGCGGTCAAGATAAGCCTCGGGATAATAATCCTGCTCGTCAATCAGTTCATCGCCGCTGTGGGGCGGCCGGCAGGTGGGGCTGAAGAAGCAGCGGGAGATGCGCCAGTGCAGTTTCGCCTGGCGGTGAAAGTATGCTTGCAGGGGCGTGGTGCTGGCAGGGCGGCAGAGCTGTTCTTCCAGCAGATATACTCCCCGGCGCAATCCCTCTCCCTCGGCAGCGCTGAGTCTGACTGCAGTCGGGCTGATATCAAGGATGAACTCTTCGTGTTCGAGGGCAGGATCACGTTGCAGAAGCAGCGGTATGCCCTTTTCGCAGGCTGGTATGCCGCGGGCAGCCATGATTCGCAGCAGCGACTTGCGAGCAGTCGCGGGCAGGTCGAATTCGGATTGACATTCCGGCAGAGCGATACCGGCGCTGAACTGCCCGCAAGGCCCAGAGGGGTAGAGACGCTTTTCATGTTCCCGCAGTTCAGCGACGAATTTCAGGGTGCGCCGGCCGGCGCGGTTCAGGCTGATGTAATCTTGCAGCGACTGTTTGTTCATAAGGTGCCTGCGGGTGCGTTTGAGTAGGAGTTATTGCAGTTTCAGGATGCTCTCGGCAATCTGGCGCCGGAAATCCTGCAGCTTACCGGCATCGGACTCCCACTTCGTCTGCTTCCAGAAAATCCGTTTCCCATCCCGTCCGGCTTCATAACCGGGGACGATGGCATCGGTGGCCTGTTGTATCAGAGCGCGGGCGGCTTTGGCCTCTGCGCGGTCGGGATTTTTCCGGCAGAGTTCGTCAAGCAGGTGGAAGTACTCATAATCCTCAAAGGCGTCCCGGGACATCTCCCAGCGAATTGAGGCGATGGGCTTTTTTTGCTCATCCGGATAGATGAGCAGGCCGGAGCTGCAGAGGATGCGGCCATCCGGATAGATGAATTGCGGGATTTTCAAGGTCTTGGGGGCATTCCAGCCGTGATTGAGCTTCCAGAAGAAGATACCGCTGATCTGGTATTTCCACATCATGAAACCGAACATCCGGCTGTCCATCAGGGGGCGGTCGATCAGGAAATGCCAGTTCGGATACCATTCGATTTTCTCGCCCCGGGCCCGGGCCTCCTGCAATTTATCGTGTTCAAAGAAGCCCAGGCACCAGATGTCGGGAGCGCCGATCAGCTGCTCCAGAGGCCATTTGGTGACCATGATTTTGACTTCCGGGACGGTGCTGCGCACCAAGGCGGCGAATTCCCGGCAGATGGAGAAGTCGTCCTCGCCATGCGGTTCATCGGTGAGGGCGAAGCGGGTAAACTGCAGCCAGCCGCGCTGGCGCAGATGCTCGGCGGTGAGGCGGAGATATTGAGCGAAGAGGTCTTTGAATTCGGGGGTTAGCTTGCCGGGCTCGCGGGAGATGGGCAGGTCCAACCAGTTCCGCCCCAAGGCGTTTTTGGCGGAGGGCGTGTGGTACACTCCCCAGCCTGGAAAATACAGCACCTGCTGACGGTATTTTCCCAGCAGCAGTTCGGCTTGCTGGTCGAAAGCGGCGGTGTCCAGACTCAGGGTGCCATCAGCGTTCCGGCTGACCGTGATGTCTGCGAACAACGGTGTGGGGGCGACATAATGCTCGGCACAGTGGCGGTAAAAGACTTCCGGGTCACTCTGATTCACACCGTTGAGACCCAGGCTGCCGTAGTTGGTACTGTGGAACTGTTCCGGCAGGGCAAAGTCCCAGATGGCCACAGTCAGGGGCAGGCTAAGGGACACTCCGCCGTCGGCTTTGATTTCCGCCTGGCTGTGATAAATCCCGGCTCGAGAGTCGGGGCGGGATTTGACCGTGATCCAGACCGTATAGCTCTGCCCGGGCAACTGCTGCGCAAAAGGCTGCAGCGGCGGCAATGGGTCCGGATAGTAACCGATCTGCCCACCCGATTTGCCCATCGCGGCGGCGGCTTCGCCGAAGACTGTGCCGCTTCCGGAAGTGGTGTTGCTCAAAACCGGCACTGCGACATAATCGACCTGAAGCAGTTCCAGGGACAGCTCATGCTCGCCTTGCCGGAAAGGTGTCACAGTTACCTGTACGTTTGTCAGTGGACGGCGGGGTGAGAGAACCAGCTGGAAAGACTCGAATTCATGGCGGGCCAGCCAGGCCAGCGGTTCAGTCATCTGACCCAGGCTCTGCGGCTGGTCGAGGTTATAGGTTTTTTCCGAGGCTGGTCGGGGCCAGACCGTCATGGCCTCGTGTTCGAGCAGGGTCCGGCACGGGATGCTGCTGCCCAACATCGGCAATGCCCCCGCAGTCACGCCTGGGACGGCCCGCAGGTGGCGGTCATGGCCGGAAGAATCCCGCCCCAGGTCCGCAGGGTCATCCATCAGGTATGCCGCCTGGGCGTCCGCCGGAGGCTGGCCTGCTGCCAGTGCCTTGATTTCCTCCTTGCTCAGAACCCGGTTGTAGATGTAGACCTCATCTACTGCACCATCGTGGGCACGGCCGATATTAAAGGGATAGTTGTTTTTCTGGAGTCGGAAGTCTTTGACGGTGGGAAAAGCTTCGGACAGGTTTCTGCTGCTGATGAATTCGCCGTTCAGATATCCGCTGCCCACTCCTGTTTCGGGATCGTAGGTCATGGCCAAGTGCAGCCAAGTGTTGACCGGAGCGGGAAATTTCTCCGGGGTCCAGACGATGTCTCGTTCGTCACCAGTGATGGTGGCCTTGAAATAGAACCCGCCTTCGCTGATGCCGCGTTTGCGGATGGCGAACAAGCGTCCCTGGCCGACGATTTCGGTGTTGTGGCCCCACGGCGCATCGGCCCGGCAGTAGAGTGATACCGTGAACCCCGAACTGAAATCGACCCCCAGGCCTTTATCCCGGGTCAGATAATCACGGATGTTCTCGAAGCGTACGGCGCTGCCCCGGATGCCCGGAACGCTTTCCAGAGCCGGGAGTGTGAAGCTGCAGGCACACAAAACAACGAGCAGTAATCTTAACATTATCGTCTCCAGTCTTTTACCTTGGCTTTGGCGCAGGGATGCTTGTTTTGGGGAGGATTAATCCAAATCCAGGACGGGCCAGTCTGCCGGTGGATCACCCAGGTCCGGCACGCTCATAAGCTCTCCGCCTTTCAGGGCAGACTGATGTGCCACTAGTCCGGGCAGATTGAAGCGGGCCGCGGCCCAGATGTTGGTCGGGGAGAGCTTGCCGGTAGCCACTGCCTGGCAGAAGTCATCGACCAGGAAATGATGGGTGCCGTTATGGCCGTTGCGCATACCGCTGAACTCCTTCGGGAGGCGCCAGGTGGGTTGGATGGGAGAGCTCTCGGAGTAGCCCAGGCCGGTGCAGATTTTCTGAGGAGTATCGGGCTCATTCAAAACGTTGTACACGCTGGCTGGGAACAGATCGCGGCTGACTTCATTCATAACGAGCTTCTTGGGGTCCTCAGCCGACCAGTGGATGAAATAATGATGCGCGACTGAGTACTCGTAGGAGGCCTCGGAGCCGTAGAATTGGGAGATATAGGTGTTTGGTCCGCCGAATGCCACCCGGCGGTTCTCACTGATGCGGGCGATTCCGCCGTTGGAGAGCTGGGCCAGCATCGCGGTATTGATGAAAGGATTGTTCCAGAGGTTCTGTCCCTCGGTGCCGAAGATGTCGGTGAGCTCTTTCTCAACGTAACCGAAAGCGGCGACCTTTTTGGCATATACTCCGGGCAGGGCTCCCAGAATCATCGAAGTGGAGTGGGTGGGATAGTACATCGGGGGGATGCCGGCAACCTGGCGCCAGTTTGCGCCGCTGCGGGTGAAATCAAAGTGGCGCTGGTCATGGTTGTACTGCGCCTCGCCGTAGACGAAGTCGCCCATCTCGCCGGCTTTCATCTTCTGGCGGCAGAAGATGGTGGCGGAGCGATAATAGCCGGTCTCGCCCATGGAATACGTCAGACGAGTCTGGCGGACCAAGGCTTCAATCTCCTGAATTTCCTCGATTTTGCTGGCGCAGGGCACGGCGCTGTAGACATGTTTGCCGGCTTTCAAGGCCGCAATCACCATCGGCCCGTGCAGGTGGCGCTGGGTGAAGATGGCCACGGCGTTGATCTTACGGTCCGCCAGGGCTTTTTCAAAAGATTCCACCACCGATACCTGGAACTGCTGAGCTGTAGCGGCTGCACGTTCAGGCAGCAGATCGCAGAGAGACACGCTCTCGACATCAGGGTGAACTTTGAACAGTGGTACGAAGTTCTGGCAGAATTTACCACAGCCAATAAAGCATAGATTGATTTTTTCGCGCATTTTTCTTTCTTTCTCTTTGTTGCTACTTTCTCTTTCAGTCTGGAGCCCGGAAAAACTGTTCCGGAGAACTGTTGGCTTAAATCATGTCCAGGAGGAATTTATAGGCCGTCTCGGAATAGGTCGGGAGCGTCTCATGGCCAAAATCGGGATACAGGATCACTTCTTTTGTGGCACTGATTTTGTTGTAAGCCGCGAACTGGGTCGAGGGCGGGCAGATATTGTCCAGCAGTCCGGTATGCATCTGCACCTGGGCGGTAATGCTTTCGGCAAAGAATTGTGCATCAATATAACCCAAGGTGGTGAAGAATTCTTCTTCCCGTTGATGAGTCGGGTCGTAGGCGCGCAGGAAATCGCGGATGTCGTGGTAGGCATTCAGGGCCAGGTCCATTTCCCAGACCCGGCGGTAATCGCAGAGGAAAGGATAGACTGGCACAATCCGGTTCAGGCCGGGAACCAGGCCGGCGCAGACCAAGGCCAGGCCGCCGCCCTGGGAGCCGCCGGTGACTGCAGTCTTGCTGGCATCTACCCAGGGCAGGGCCATGGCCAGTTCAGCCAGGCGGCAGCAGTCAAGATATACATCGCGGTAATACAAGTGCTCTGGTCCCTGCAGCAGCCCGCGGGTGAAAAACGAATTTCCCTGGGTGGAGCCCAGGCGGGTACCGGTGTCCTCAGACATCCCGCGCTGTCCCCGGCAATCCATGCCCAGGACCGTGAAGCCGCTGGCGGCCATGCCCAAGTAGGTGGGCCATTCGCCGGCATGGCCACCCAAGCCATGGAAGCGGATTTCCAAGGGCGTCTGATGCCGGAGATTTTTAGGGCGCAGCATCCGGCCATGAATTCTGGCACCGCGGGTGCCGGTGAAATACAGTTCGAAAGCCTCGGCGAACGGAGGATGGAAATCTGCAGGCACCATTTTGAAATCCGGATCGATGGCCTGCAGCTCGGCTTTAGCTTTCTGCCAGAAAGCATCGAAGTCGGCTGGCCTGGGGTTTCGCCCCTGGTAGGTCCGGAGTTTTTCTATGGGCATATCAAGAACAGGCATCTAATTCTCCTTGGTTGTGGTGTGTCTCGGCCGGGCTTAGAAATCATGTTTTTTCTTCAGTGCTATGAGCTGACGGTTGTCAGGCCATTTTGACCAGGCCTCGTCGAAGATGTTTTGTGCTTCCTGACGGTGGTTCAATTTATCGGCACAGGTTGCATAGCAGGTATAGAAAGACATAACCTCGGGGGAGGGGAACTCCTTTTTCAGCGCCCGCAGCAACGCCAGCACTGCAAGGTTGGCCTGACGGACCGTCTCGTCATTACCGTAATCGTATTGCTTGACAATGATACGGTCGATTTCCGACCACAGGCGCCCGTCATCTCCGGCGCTGGCCCCGCGCAGGGAAGTGCGCAGCCCGGTCTGGAAAACCTGCATCGCCTCGGAAATTTCACCTTCCAGAATCAGGAAATGCCCCAGATCGGCATAGTGATGCACGACCCTAGGCTCGTTGTCGATCATCTGCCGATAATACGGAATCAGCAGGCTGGGCAAATGCAGATGCAATTCTGCGCTGTCCGGGGACTGAGCGTTGTAGAAGAGCGTCTCGCGGACTTCCTGGCGGTCTTTGAGACGGAGGATCAACTCGCTCTGCCCCAGCGGCAGGCCGGACAAAGAAATCGGCGTCTTGCCCTTGAACTCGCCATCCAGGAACACATCTGCACTGCTGGGGGTGGAGCTGCAGTGCAGAGTGAAATAACGTTCCTCTGGTTCCTGCATCTTGAAGTGCAAGGGCGCGGGACGGCTGCCGCTGGCTGGCTCCAGCGTCAGCTGGGCATCCAGACAGCCAGGGTGGCGCGCGATCAAGGTCCTGGGCTCTAGTTTAGGAAGGGGCAACTCAATGGGAGTCTGTCCAATCAGTTCGTCCTCTTCCCAGAGGGCGGCACCGCTGGGCTCACTGCTGATCCTGACGGTGATTTCCTGCCGGCAGGCGCAGAGCAGCAGGATGAGGACGATAACAAAAATGCTGTGTGCTTTCATAAGATGATGCTGCGGCGCAGGCGGAGGTTTCCCACCGGCCGGTTCAATTATAGGGCGTTTTAGGGAGAACGGGTACCTCAGTGACGCTTTCCGGGGCCGGGCTGTAATCATCGCTGGAGACGCGGAACTGGGCGATCATAAAGCCGTTCTTCCAGGTCCACAGTCCGAAGCGTCGTCCTGGCAGAGGCTCCGAATCCTGGCAGGTCCCGACCAGTTTGCCGTCGGCCCAGAAAGTCAGCCGGTCGTGGTTTTTCCTGATTTTGAGATGGAACCACTGCCGGTGAATGGCGCTGGAGCGCGGGATGGTGACCGCGGGATTCTCCACCATGATTTTCTTCTGGCGGACGATCTGGGAGCCGCGGTTGTCCCAGCCGGCGAACATAAAGCTGTATCCTGAGCTGATGTCCCGGCCGTCTGCCCCCAGGACCAGCGAGAAGTCGCCGGCATATTCGTATTTCTTGCCGCGTTCACTGTCCATCTTCGGGCCGACGAAGAAATCGAAGCTGACCCGGTCGCCATGCTGGAATTTGTTCCAGAGGCAGGCTGGTCCCTCGAGATTGACGCCGGAGAAGAATGACCAGCGTGGGTCGCACTGCCAGCGGTTGGTAATTTCCCAGGTTCCGCTGGCAGTAGTCCAGGCGGCGGGTGCTTCCTGGAACGAATATGAGGTGATGCCATTGGCCAGGATGGTCAAGGCGTTGGCCCAGGCGGGGGTATTGCCATAGCCGATGCGTCCGACCAGGCAAAGTCCGTGCAGGCGCTCGGGCAGGGGATGATTCCAGAGCAGTTTGCCGTCTTGCTTGACCAGCAGCAAGGTGCCGCAGCGCTGCAGAGTTAGATCGGCAGGTGATTCGGGGCAGTTGAGACTTGCTACAATGCTGTCCTCAATCTGCAACTGCAGGGTTTTACTGGCCGGCTGATAATTCAATCTCGCGATTGCAACATTGGCGCTGGAGTCTTTTGCCTGAGTCCCAAACAGTATTCCCCAGCTTGTGGCAGTTGAGAACTTCTGTACCTGGCGCAGGTCCAGCGAAGCATTGACATCCTGCCAGAAATCGCCGCGGTACCAGAACAGTTCACCGCTTCGTTCCCATTCCAGCACAGGGTCATTCCATAACCGCATGCTTTCTTCGTGAGTGAACATCGCAATCCGTTCCAGGGGCGGCGCCAAAGGCGGCTGCAGGGCGCAGGAGATTGCCCGCCAGCCGGGGAGGCGATCGCCATCCAAGGTGAACTGGCGGACAGCGGCCTGCCCGGCGGCCAGGCTGGGCAAACCGGCAGCATAGCACAGGGTTTGCCCATTGCAGCTGCCCCAGGCATCGCTGCCGCGGACCTGCAAGGTCAGGCGGTAAAGCCCATCGCCGGCTACGGGGATTTGGCAGTCGGCGCTGGCCAGGACTGTGTCGCGGCCGAGCTGGCGCAGAATGATTGCGGCTTGGTAGGCTGCGCTGTCCTGGGCTTTGGCAAATTGGAACAGGATTTCCTGGATGCCGTTGTGACGCAGTGACAGCTCGTATCGTTCATGATTCTGGGGCAAGGCTGCGAACTCGACCCGCAACTCGGCATTGGCTAATTCCGGCTGGGGCAGCCACAGTGAATGGCAGGTCAGGGCTTCTGCATCTGGAATGGCCGGCGGAGTGCTTTTCTCGTACTGCCAAAGCAACGGCGGAGCCTCAGGCAGGCCGCCCGGGCAAAGCAGTCGCAGGGAGTCGCAGGGGCTGACTTTCACATCATCAAAAACTGCTCCCTCGCTGCCGCTGCTGAGCAGAGCAATACCGCCTCCCAGCAGCGGCTGGGGATCGATGGCCTGGAGCAGGATATTGCCGCCGATGCAGACTTCCAGCAGGCCTTCCTGCTGGCTGACTGAAAAATCATACCAGGAGCGGAGGGTTTGAGGCAGCGGGATGCTGGCCAGCATTTTTTCCTCGCCGTCGGCAGTCCGCAGCAGGCTAAGCTGGGCGGGGCTGTCCTCTGCGCCAGAGGCTTTTTCCCACTGCAGGGTATAATAAGTCTTATCATCGAAGCAGCAGAATTTCAGGCCCAGTCTTGGTGCGTTCAATGGCTGGATTGCGCATTGCAGGCGGTAGTTGCGCCAGAACCAGTATCCGACCGCGGCTTCGGCTGCGTCTCCTTTGCCGATGAATGAGAATGGGTTGGCGCTGCGGACCGGAGTCTGCAGTGAGTGTACCGACCAAGTGCCGGACAATGCTTTCCATTCGCCCAGGGCACCGTCCGAATGCATGAAATCATCATTGAACAGCAGGGTGCCGATCTTCTGATAACTGAGTTTGGGGATGGATTTGCGGTCACCGGGTGCCAGCCATTTGAGCTGCCGCCATTGCTGTGGGGATACTACGGTGCCAGCCAGGAAGACGCCGTTGCAGTAGGCGGCGATGGTGGTGGTGGTCTTTACTACCGTGAAGCGCTGGCCAGGTTGCGGCGGACTGCTCCAGGGCAGGAACTGATGTTCTTTCTTGCCAGTCTGGGTGTTGAGGTTGAGCCCGGACTCTGTCCAGAGCAGGTCCACGCGGGTGTTTTGTCCCAGAAAGGCCAGCTGCAGCGGTCCGCAATCCGGCAGCGGAACTTCCAGGGTAAAACTGGTTGCGAAAGTCGGCTCCAGCCGGGACCTGGTCCGCTGCACTGTCAGGAGCGCAACCTCGGGTGGCGGTGCGGCTGGAGCCGCTGCGGTGGTCTCAGGGCTGTTAGCCGATTGGCGTTTTCCCCACAGCGCGCCCAATAAAGCCGCCAGGATGATCAGCAGCACTACTGCCGGCAGAAGCAGCAGTGCAAGTGCACTGCGGCGGCCAGCCGGCGCGGGTGCTGGGCTCTCTGCTTCTGCTTCTGCTTCCGGCTGCGCCGACGGGGCTGGCGTTACTGCTTCCGGCTGTGGCGGGGTGGAGCTTGCGACCGGCTCACTGGGAGGGTTGTCTGGCTTGCGCGGAGTCAGCAAATTTGCCTGCAAGGCCTGCAGATCAGGGGCATTCTGCAGGTCTGCAGTATCAGCCTGTGAGTCCAGCCACTGCCGGCAGAGTTTTTTCACGGCCTGCAGGTCCTGTTCCGGTGTGGCGGCATGGATATCCTCTTCATGGCTGCCTTGTTCCAGCTGGGCCAGGAATGCTGCGACCGCAAAATCGGTCAGCTGTACAGCATCGGGGCGGCTGCCCCAGATAGTCTCCGGGCAGAGAAATCCGTGTCCCAGATTTTTCTGATGTGAAGGCAGGAGCAGACCGCAGATTGCGGCCAGCAGCAGGGCATTCTCCGGATCGCCAGGGGTATGCGAGCGTTGGGCGAACATCGTCCGATCAGAGATATTATAGACCAGCAGCGTCTCACCTACGCGCAGCCGGCAGCTGGTGACGGCCGCTTCATCAAGTTCCCAGATTTCATGCATGAAAGCCGGCAGGCCGGCCTGAGAGCGGTCAACCTGCTCGAGAATGACTTTACGGGATAGGAATTTGCGCAGCGCCAGCTGCTTGTCCCGCCCGAAATTTGCAGGCAGAGTCTCAAGGATGACATCTTGGGCGCTGACTTCATCTACGGCGGCGAAACGTCGCAGAGTGACCGTATCAGTCAGAGGCAGTGCCGGCAATGGTCCCAGTATCCGGTAGCGGTCTACCATGCCATTGCAGTGAGAGTTCTCTTGCATAAAGCCCATCATTACCTGGTTGCAGAATGCGGAAACGTGCTTATGGGGCTAAGGAGCCGTTAAATAATTACCGAACTGTTGCCTTAATTATTTAACGACTCCTAATATAATCGCCTTTGCTTAAACTGGAAGAGACCAGGGAGTTTTTTCCCAGAAATGCCGTTGTCCGGATGCCGGTTCCGGTGCGAGTTACTGCAGGTCGAAATCCCGCAGGGCATTATCTGCGGCATATTGGATTTGCAGTGCTTTGCGGGAGGTTTTCAGCACATAGCCGGTGGTCAGCTGCCCGGGAATTGCCTGGCCGTCTTTTTCGCGTATGATCTGGGTCAGGAAGTCCTCTGGCATTGCTTCCAGGGTGCAGGAAATCTTTTCCGGCTGTTCAGCCTTGCTGCTGGCAAAATAGAGCTCTTCTTCACCTTTCTGGGTTTCCAGCAAACCATCGTCACCATGCACAGTCACCCGCCAGTACTGGCGCACTGTAAAGCCGCATTTGTCCGGGCTGAGATAGGAGAAATCTGCCATCACCCCGGCCTGGTTTTCCAGTTTCAGTAGCACTTGGGCACAATCATTGAACCAGGGGGTGCGGCTGGCCTTGGCATTCCAGGTACGCGCTGCCACCACGGTGGTGATCTGCTGTCCGCAGAGCCAGGGAATCAGGTCTACGGCGTGGATGCCAATGTCATTGATGGTGCCGCCGTGTTTGCCGGGTTCAAAATACCAGCCTGGGCGGACTCCGAGATTGAGCGGATGCTGACCGGTGATGCAGATGGTCCGGATTTCTCCCAGCAGGCCTTGGGCAATGAGTTTTTTCATGGTGATCAGTTGGGCTGAGGTCCGCAGTCCGAACATGCAGCTTACGCAGAGTCCGCGTTGGGCGGCCAGTTCTGTGATCTGATCGCATTCCAGAATTGAAGTGCACAGCGGTTTATCGACAACCACGTGCCGACCGGCTGCAAGTGCATCCAAAACGCGTTGTCCCCGGATACCGTAGTAGTCGCCGACGCCAATAATGTCGCAAGGTACTTCAGCGAGCATCTTCTGATAGGAATCATGGGTGATCCGCACCTTGTCATGATTCTGGAAAGCAGCGCGGGTCGCGGCATCTTCTTCACAGACAGCCACCACTTCGACTCCAAGTTTCTCTGCTTCAGCCAACAGCGCCATGATATGCCCATGCCGCAGACCTATAATCGCCAGTTTTACCGCCATTGTCAATACTCCTTATTTTGCGGTTGAGACAGGAAAAAGTCAGACCCGGGCCGCAGCCGGCACCTGCTCCAGCCGCCCCGATAAAATCGTCTGGTGCAAAGACATAATATATCCCTCCTGAACTAATATTACACCAGGCAGAGTTTTTTCGTGGGTAATCGGTCACTTATTGATAACAGGTATTTCCTGTTGCCTTGCAATGGAATCCATCCTTGTGTTTACTATGTGGCACGCTTCCAGCGTGCTGCAATTTCGGGGGACGTTTACCCAGGGCGGCGCGGCCCTGCAGGCCGCTTGGCCCTGGGCTGGTATGTTTTGCGCTTTCAGCGCTTTCGCCGTTTCACGGCCAAAGGCGACAAGCACTCTTGGTACTGCTTGCCGGGGCAGCGAATATCAATAAGTGACCGATTACTTTCCTGGCGGCTCGGCCGTTAAGAGACTGCTGGACGGAAATGCCTGCCTATTCTGGTTTACAGCTCCGGGGCATCGTAGGTGACGCTGAGGACAAAGTCCTTCAGTATCAGCGAATTGCTGAAATCCCGGGAGCACACGGACTGCTGATCCGCCTCGCCTTGACCGACTTCCGGCACGGGGGCTGCTGCTACAGCAAAGATTATCTCGTTGTTGCCATGGCGGATAGCAGTGGCGGGAACGGGAAAATCCAGCCATTCATCGACAACAGTGGCTCCTCCCAGACGGATGCCGTTGACATGCACGTTGAGCCTGTCAACGAACTCGGCGGCCTGTTCTTCCACTCGGAGATGGGCAACGAAACGCCCGTGTTCTTTCGTTCCGTCCGGTTCGATGATAGTTATCGTTAGAGTGCGCAGGGTTCCGCTGGCAATGGCCAAAGGATACGAGGGCGTCAAGAGCGGAGTCCGCCTGAAGGCATTGCCGCCCACAAGATAGTTCAAGGGCCGGCCATCCCGGAAAGTGGCAAAATAATGCTTTGTTTTGCCGAGTACCGACTGTGCTCCGCTGCATTCCCGCAAAAACGCTTTCTGCGGGTCATACACATTGAAAAGGTATAAGCCATCTACGCCTGCGCCCCATGCACGTGCCAGGCGTGCGCGGTAGCTATACTGGCTATGGCGCTGGAAGCGCTTGTCCTCGTTCTTAACCCGGCTTTCGCTCAAGCCGGCCAGCACTTTCACGCCGTACCGGCGTCCCAGAGCCACCCAGTCCTCCCAGGGGCGCAGCTGAAAATAGTCCGAGCCGATATAGAAGTCGGCGACGTCGTTGGCCATCCAGTATTCAATATCCAGCCCTATGGCCCGGCTGTATTCCGTGTCATCCGGCACTCGCACGGCGATCAGGATTGGTTTGCCGCGGCGGGCACCTTCCCGGTCGGCGACGGCCCGGATGCGCAGCATCAATTCATTCATGCCCGCGACTTCCGCCTCTGTGGCCAGACCGCCTTGGGTGACGCTTTTGAAGTAGAGCAGATGGCGACAGAAGTCCAGCTCAATACCGTCCACCGGATAGTTCTGGCAGACTTCTTCCACGTACTGAAAGGCCAGCTCCCTGATTTCCGGGTGGGTGTAATCGACGGCTGACCAACGGTCGCCTGGCAGTTTCATGCCAGTCATCCCGATCAACCATTCGGGATGCTCTTCCTTCAACGGCGGGAACAGCTTGCAGGGCTTGTCCGGCCTATGGATCGAGTCGTGTGTGTCATTCATGCGGAAGCTCCAAAAGCATTCCAGGCCATGCTGTTGCGCAAAGTCGACGATGGTCTGCAACGGATCATGCCCCTGGGCCAGAAGGCCGGCGGTTGCGTTGATGGTTGTCGGGCTGTCCATGTCTTTGGTCATTACCGTTCCGATACGGGTGTTATGCGTGAAGTAACTAAACCCGGAACTGATAGTGCAATAGGAGAGTGTCGTCACTTCCTTGTCAATCAGACCCGTTGTGCGTCGCGCCAGGAATCCCTCCGGTGTCACGGGCTTGTCCTTTGGGTAGTACAAGATATCGCATCCGTCGTTGTTGAAGATCACTCGCGGTCGGCTTTGCGCCAGTTCACGTCGTTCAGCCCTGATCGTATCCATGCTTTTCATTTGACCGGCGGCTCCTCTACTTATACAAACACCCCAGACCAAGACCGACAGGAAGAAAATATCACGGCCTCTCATCATAGTTTCCCTGCTCCGATCTCGAAATAATACCATGCTGCTCCAGGATTTTGGAATGGTCTTTTTCTTTCTCTTGTTTGAGTTTGCGTTGACCATTCCTGTCCCCTGTACCTAACGCGCCACACAATTGAGACGGCTGCGTCACTTTTTAAGCCTGTTCCCTGTTTGTCAGGGCTTCATGGCCGTTATAGGCACCACAAAAACATTGTCTTGGCGTTGATATGCAGCGGAACTCATTCCGCATAGCACGCATAAAAATACCGGTTTGGCGGCTTTGGCTTTTTCCAGCTGATCGGAAAAATCCAGGAGGTTTTTGGCAGCTTCGTCGATTTGCTGTGCACCCAATTTTATCTCGAATGCTGCAAATTGTCCATCCGGCAACTCAACGATAGCATCTACCTCTCTTCCGTTGAAGTCCTGGTAATGATACAATGTTCCGCCGAGCGTGCGCACATAGATATCCAGGTCGCGCTCGCACAGTGCCTCAAAAAGGAAGCCAAATGTATTTAAGTCGGCCAGCAGTTTTTCCGGTGTTGCCTTGAGCAGTGCGCAGGCAAGTGATGGGTCGGTAAGGTGTCTTTTCTCTGCTTGTCTTAAACGGACAGATGATCGCATTGCAGGACTGAATGGGGGCTGATTGGCAAGTAGAAACATGCGGGAGAACAAATCCAGGTATTCGGCGATTGTATCGGTGGATATATCCTCCATGTCCTTTTCTTTTACATCCGTCTGCAGACGAGTCATACTTGCGGTGCTGCTTTCATTGCGCGCCAGTGAGCGTAACAGCAATTCAAGCTTACGCCGATTCCGCCGGATATCATCTATTTTGAAGACATCTTCATCCAAGAGAAGGTTGATATATGCAAGGGGGATGTCCGCAGCACTGTCTCGAGGGCGCCCAATACTGGCCGGCCATCCGCCTCTGACGGTCAAATAGATTAAGTTTTCCAATGATACATCGCCAGTCATTTGCGCTGGGCAATGATGATTGAACAAGTCCTGCAAAGAAACCATTCCACTTGAATCGCCTGATTCAAACAATGACATGGTACGCATTTGCAGCTTGACAATGCGCCCGGCACCACTATGCAGAATGCCTTTGCGTTTTGGTGTGGATGAACCAGTGAGGATAAATTGCCCGGGCGCTCCTGCCTGATCCACCGCAAATCGCACTGCATCCCATAGTGATGGGACTTCCTGCCATTCATCTAACAATCGTGGCGTATCTCCTTTCAATACCGCTGCCGGTGATAATTGAGCCAGCGTACGGTTTTGAAAATTTCCTTCCGGATCACCTAAATAAAACTGGCTGCGGCTGTGCTTTACTGAAGTCCAGGTTTTGCCAGACCATTTTGGACCTTCAATGCACACGCAACCAAAAGTTGCCAACGCTTTCGTGATAACATGATCCACCGAGCGAGCTTTATAAGCAGAAAGATTAAACATAATGCATTCCCGCGGAACCAAATTAAAAAAATTTCTAAACAGTAAAAATATATATCGAAAATAAGAAATTTCTACTTCAATCGGTGTTTTTCAGTAATTTCAATCGGTGTTTTTCAGTAATTTCAATCGGTGTTTTTCAGTAATTTCAATCGGTGTTTTTCAGTAATTTTATATTATGGTGTGGGATGCTTGACGCAGGTTAAAAGTAGTGCGGCTGTCCCGGCTGCGCCACTTTTTATTTATGCTGATCAGGTTTTTTAGCGGAAGGCTACTGTCCAAGCTCCGGTTCGGCGTCATATCAAGTTTGCCGCAATGAGAGAGGCTTGCCGTCCCAAAAGATTCTTTGTTCCTGAATTCACAGGGTTCCCTCTTGATTCTGTCCAGGCGGAGCAGGTTCAGCTATTGGCGTCGTTTTCCTCTGCCGTCTTCTTTTGGCGGGACGATGCCGAAGGTCCGGATTTTGCGATAGAGGGTGCTGACATTGATACCGAGGTCTGCGGCGGCCTGGCGGCGGTTGCCGCGTCTGCGTCGCAATGCCTCCTCAATCGCAGACCGTTCCAGGCTGTCAAGACGGATCAGGTTTTGTCTGCCTGGTTTATCTCCGCTTTCCGGGCGCAGTTCCGGCGGCAGATGTTTTGTTTCGATCTGCCCGCCTCGGCAAAGGACAAAAGCCTGCTCGATGATATTCTCCAGTTCCCGGACATTACCGGGGAAATCGTGTTCCATCAGCCGGGTCATTACTTCATCGCTGACCCCGGCAATATTCTTGCCTTGCAGATGGTTGAATTTGCGGACCAGATGCTCCGTCAGCAGCGGGATATCCTCCCGGCGCTGTGCCAGCCCGGGCAACTGCAGATAAACCACCCGAATGCGGTAAAAGAGGTCCTCGCGGAACACGCCCTCCTGCACAAGGCTCGCGAGATTCCGGTTGGTCGCGGCGATCACCCGGACATCCACAGGAACCGGCTTGATCCCTCCCAATGGCTCAATCGTGCGCTCCTGCAATACACGCAGCAGACGAACCTGCATTGCCGCGGAAATATCGCCGATCTCATCAAGAAAAATCGTGCCTCCGTCTGCCAGGGCAAAACGGCCCGGTTTGTCACGCTTCGCATCGGTGAACGCGCCGGCCTTGAAGCCGAACAGTTCGCTTTCAAGCAGAGTATCCGGCAAGGCAGCACAATTGATGGCCACAAACGGCTTTTTGCTGCGTGGAGACAGATTATGAATTGCCCGGGCAAAAAGTTCTTTCCCGGTGCCGCTGGCCCCTTCAATCAGAACCGTCGAGGAACTGGCGGCAATCTGCGGCAGAAGCTCAAAGAGCTGAAGCATGGCCGGGCTGCGTCCTATGATGTCCTCAAAGCTGTAGCGCGAATCCAGTTCCTTGCGCAACTGCTCGACCTGGGTCATGTCCTGAAAAGTCTCCACACCACCGATGATGTTCCCGGAACGATCTTTCAATAATGCGGTCGCCACCCGGATCGGCACCCGCTGCCCCTCCCGGTTGACAATGTGCGCCGGCGCATCTACTACCGGCAGCCCGCTCTCAAAGGTCCGCCGCAATGCGCAATCCTGCTCGCAGACGCTGGCCCGGAAAACTTCCGAACAACGGCAGCCCAAAGCCTCCTCGCGCGAAATGCCGAGAATCTGCTCCGCAGCGCGATTGAAACTGGTAATACGCCAATCACGATCTACCGTGAAAACACCCTCATTCAGAGAATCCAAAATCGCAAATTCAAAAGCCCCGAAACCTGGAAATAAAGTCTTGACACGCTTGCCCATCGCTTGAAAACCTCAAATTATATTGGTTTATAAAATTGTATTATGCAATGATATTGCTATTAAATATAGCATTTTGCACGATTATTGCCAGTCATCAACCAATAAAAAGATCGTTATCTGCCGGTTTGGCCCATAGACGGGCTGCCATGCAATGCATCTGGCATGGATATTGCTTACTATAAAATCAGTCATATCAATGGTTTCGATATGGTTTTGGCAAGCGTCATTTAACAGAAAGGAGAATAATTATGCCAAGAAGAAATGGAACAGGACCGATGGGAATGGGGCCGATGACTGGACGCGGAGCCGGTTATTGCGCCGGATACGGCGTTTCTCGCTCAATGAATCCAGTTGGCGGACGTGGCGGAGCCTTTGGTTTCGGGCGCGGTTTAGGATGTGGTTTCGGGCGCGGTTTTGGCCGGGGCTGGTATGGTGCCGGTGCTGCGCAGCCCGTCTATCCTCAGGCTGCCTGGGGTACTGCCACGCCTGAACAGGAACAGGCTGCACTGAAAAGCCAGCTGGCCAATCTGGAACAGCTCAGCGCCGATATCCGGCAACGGCTGGCCGATCTCGAAAACGCGGAAGAAAACAAGAAATAAACTTTTGTAACCATGAAAAGACACGAAAATTTTTGTGTCTTTTCATGCATTTTGTGGTTACAAAAGAATAAAAATCAGGAATGCAACGATGATCATTACGGTAGCGAGTGGAAAAGGCGGCACTGGGAAGACGACTTTTGCCGTCAATCTGGCGTATGCCTTGGCAAGGCGGGAGCAGCAGAAAGCAGCGGATGCGCAGAAAAAGGTGCGTTTGCTGGACTGTGATGTCGAGGAACCCAATGATTATCTTTTTGTCCGCCCGGATTTTTCGGAAGAGGTTCCTGTCAAGGTTGCCAAGCCGGTCTGGGATGCGAGCAAATGTACGGCCTGCGGTAAATGCGCGGAGGTCTGCAACTACAACGCCATTGCCGTGATCAAGAAGAAAGTACTGATTTTCAATGAGCTTTGCCATTCCTGCGGCGCCTGCGCCTGGGTCTGCCCGGCCAAAGCATTGACCGAACAGCAGGCCGAAATTGGCAAGGTGCAGGCAGCGGACGGTCCGGCGCCATTCTTTTTTGCGCATGGGCTGCTGAATGTCGGAGAATCCCTTTCGCCGACAGTTGTGCGGGCAGTCAAACAATACCTCGACAAGGATGCCATCAATATCATTGATGCTTCGCCGGGAACTGCCTGCGCGGTGGTTGCTGCATTACAGGGGGCCGATGTCGCCCTGCTGGTCACCGAACCGACCCCGTTCGGCCTGAATGATTTGAAGCTGGCCGTCGGCCTGACCCTGAAGCTTGGCATACCGACCGGGATTATCGTCAACCGTTCTGACGGTGAGGACTGCCTGATCGCTGATTATGCGGAACAAGTTGGCGTGCCGATCGCAGGGCGCATCCCTTTCCGCCGGGAATATGCCGAAACTTATGCTGAAGGTGGCATCCTGATCGAGCATTTTCCGGAGCTAGCCGAAAACCTGCTGAGTATCTATGACCGCATGGCATGTGCGCTGCCACCGGTGCCGGAGGAACTGGAAATGAACCCCGAAAACCGGGAGTTTCCGCCGTTTGAAAAGGGTACTTCTGAAACCGGATACCGGGAAATCACGGTGATCAGCGGCAAAGGCGGCACTGGCAAAACCACCTTGACTGCCTGTCTGGCTCAACTGGCCGGGCAGGAAGTGCTTGCCGACAATGACGTCGATGCCGCAGACCTGCACCTGCTGCTGACACCGCAAGTCCGCGAAAAACATGCATTTACGGGAAGCATCAAGGCATTTATCCATCCGGAAAAGTGTGTCGGTTGCGGGCAATGTGCCGCGGCCTGTCATTTTTCAGCGATCCATCCGGAACTCCTGCCCGGTCATGCCAGCATGACGGTTTATCGGATCGATCCGGTTGCCTGCGAAGGATGCGGACTCTGTCCGCGGGTCTGCCCGGTTGGTGCCATTGACTGTCAGGACAATATCACCGGCAGCTGGTTTGTTTCCGGCACGCAATATGGTCCGATGGTGCATGCAAGACTGGGAATCGCCGAAGAGAATTCCGGGCGTCTGGTTGCCCAGGTGCGTAATCGCGCGGCCCAGCTGGCAGCCGAACTGAAAAAGGAATATATCATTGCCGATGGTCCACCTGGAACCGGTTGCCCGGTCATTGCCTCGGTTTCCGGAACTGACCTGGTGGTGATTGTGACTGAACCGACCGTATCGGGTGTCCATGATATGGAACGTGTCATTGCCCTGGCAAAACATTTTGCTGTGCCAGCGGTCATCGTCATCAATAAAGCAGACCTGAATGCCGCGCAGGCTGCGCGCATCGAAGAAATCGCAGCCGCGCACGGCTCGAAAGTCATCGGGAAAATCCCCTTTGACCGCGCAGTCAACAGCGCCTTGATGGCCGGAAAAACCGTCCTGGACTATGGACAAACACCAGCCGCTGATGTCATCCGTGACATCTGGCGGCAAATCCGCATAATCCTGCAAGGAACAGCGGATTGAAGAAAATTGTGCCAGCAACAGAAAAAGGAAGCAGAAAATGAAAATTGCAGTCAGTGCTACAGGGAAAACCTTGGAAGATCAAGTCGATCAGCGTTTTGGGCGCTGCCTTTATTTCCTCGTTATCGACTCCGATACAATGAACTTTGAAGTGATCGAGAACCCGAACCAGAGCTTGGGGGGAGGAGCCGGCATTCAATCGGCACAGCTGATGGCTGAGCATGATGTCAAAGCAGTGCTGACTGGAAACGTCGGCCCGAATGCCTGGCAGGCTCTCTCAGCAGCCGGAATACAGGCTTTCGCCGGAGCAGCCGGCGGAACGGTGCGCGATGCTGTGGAAAACTGGAAAAATGGCAAGCTGACCGTACTCGAGCAGGCAAATGTCGGAAGTCACTTCGGCATGGGCGGAGGCGGCAGAGGAGGGGGCATGGGCAGGGGCATGGGCAGGGGCGGTGGTGGAGGCGGAGGCATGGGCGGAGGAGGAAGAGGTATGGGCCGACAATAAAACTTGTATAAGCAGGAAAAGGCACGAAAATTTTTTATAGGGTTGTTGTTCAGACGGATGAACACGCAGCCCGTATATGTCGC
>JAAZIZ010000331.1 GCA_012800565.1 Lentisphaerota bacterium | reverse complement strand
CCGAGCGGGGGAAGCTGACTTGTTCGCGGTAGAGTCCGGGGCCAATATGTACCGTATCGCCGGGGCCGGCGACTGCAGCCGCCCGGCCGATGCTGGCGAAGGGCGCGTCCTTGCTGCCGGCACCCTCGTCGTTACCATTTGCCGCGACGTAATAGTCGGCACCTCCGGCGGTGGATATCAACCCCAGCAGACTTAAAACCAGGAGCGTAAAAACTTTCATCATCAGATTCTCCATTTAGTTTGGGATGGTATAAGATATGGTATTGCAACCTCTGAACTCAAATATGCTACCACGTTCTCCGGTCTGTGGGTAGTGTTATTTCAATTCCTTGAGCATTTTGCTGATTTCATTGGAGCGGCGGTACTTGGCATAGAAGTATTCCTGTGTCTCGCCGCTCTGGAAAGCTCCCGGCGCAGGTGCCTTGCCGCTGAAGTACCCCGGTTCCAGGCCGGGGAAAGCCGGGAATTCTTGTCCGGCCACGGTAAATGGCTTGGACAAATCGAGTCCCTTTTCCAGGGCCGGGGAGTCCTTGGGCAGGGTCAAATCAGGCAATCCGTCCTGACCGGCCTGGTTCCATAAGGAGCTGAACTGTTCCGGGGGTAGTACAAAGTTGTGGTCTGTCACTTCCGGCTCGCGGAATTTCACCGGCTCGCTGTCGGGCAGGTGGTAGTACAGGTTCCCGGCCATGAGTTCCTGGCTTCTGGGGCTGATGACCCAGCTGGCGCGGGCGATATTGTTGGCGAAGAAGAAAGGCATTTTGGCGCGGAAGCGTTCGAACAGGTAATTTACCGTGAAAGGTACGCCTGAGCCCCCGTACAGAGTATTGTGGTAGATGTAGAACTTGCCGGCATCGACCGGATTGGGAGGGTTATCCTTGTAGACATACTTGCCATCCACCACATCAAAATTCTCCGCATCGGCATACTGAGGCAGATGTGATCCGCAATGGACAAAGATTTGCTCACCCTTGCCGGGTTCCTGGACCAGCAGATTCCGGCAGTGGTACTCGCGGCGCTCGGAGCGTGAATGGCGGAGGGCGTGAATGCGCAGCGGGATGCCGCAGTTCGCATAGATGTTGTGATGGAAACGGCCAATAGTGCCCGCGTTGGTGCACAGGCCCACGCTTGCCATCTCCCGGATCACATTGCCGGAACACTCCAGGCCGGGAGCTAATGCATCAATGCCGATCAACCCCTGGAGGATGAAATTATCCTTGATGGTGTTATCCGGACTGGTGATATAGACGCTGATGTCATCCGAAAGGGAAGTGCCGATGATGTACTTGAAGATAAGATACATCAAGAAGCCACGCATGTCACCGGAGTGGCGCAGCTTGAAAGTGTTGCTCTGGATGAAGCCCGCAGTCATGATGTTGTCGCGGATCAGGTTGTGGTGTGCGCCTTCACGCAGCCAGATGCGCCGTCCGCCATGCATCAGCAGGCAGCGCTCAATGGTATTCCGGGCACAGTCCTGGCCGGTCAACTCGATCTGGCAGCGGCTGCCGCGCAAGTGCAGGTCCCGGAGGATCAGATGCTGCTGGTTGCGGATCACGAAGCCGTTGCCGGATACCACTTTGATTTGGTGCTCCTGCGGGCGGGAAGCGTTGTTAAAGCGGATATAGAAAGTGCCGTCATGCCAGCCCGAGAGCACATCCCCCAAGGCCGGCCAGAACAGCTCCTTGCGCTCCCCGAAATAGCGGTGCTTGACCAGGATGCCGGTCGGCAGGCGCAGCAGGTCGAGCCCCGGCAGGCGTTTGCATTCCGGCCCGAACTTGCTCCAGAGCATATCCTCGTCGATTTCCTCAGGCAGCTGTTCCCAGACCGGCAGAGCCATGGTTAGATGGTTGATGAATCCCAGCATCTTGCCATCGAACATCACCAGATCGGGACGCTTGGGCAGGGGACACTTCCAAATACCGGGACCGATTTCCGGTGCCTCTTGCCATTCCGTGAGTGTCTGCCCGTCAGGTTCGACGATGCTCTGGAATTCCTGGTTTGCCCCGCGGCTGCCCTGGAAGATAATCGGCGCACCCTCCTGGCCCGAGCGGGGGAAGCTGACTTGTTCGCGGTAGAGTCCGGGGCCAATATGCACCGTATCACCGGG
>JAAZIZ010000021.1 GCA_012800565.1 Lentisphaerota bacterium | reverse complement strand
GCGATATCAAATGGGTGAGTGCCATATTATCCGAGGAAGCCCGGGTAAAGCATATCAACGGTATTTGGCGAAGCCGGTCCAGTTAGTTGCCCAGTCAAACTTTTCCCCGCCCCCAAAAAAGCATCCCGGAAATCCATAGCCGTGGCACGCCATGCCATCCACAAATCAGGTAAATTCAGTGATGACGAGACAGCGCACAAAAAAAATCCCAAACGGTACCAGAGCACCGTTTGGGTATTTTTCTCCTTAAAAATGGCGGAGAGGGGGGGATTCGAACCCCCGGTAGGATGTTAGTCCTACGACGGTTTAGCAAACCGTTGCTTTCGACCACTCAGCCACCTCTCCACAGATAACAGAAGGTCAAACTTATTCAGTGAATGGGCATACTATATCATCGCAACCTGTTTCTTCAAGCGACAAGCACATTTTTTGCCTTTTGGCCGCAAATGAAAAAATGAGAAAATACTCGTGATGGGCTTTCTGCAGAGCAGTGCGCGGGGAATCGGGAAATTGCAGGGGACGTATGCGACGTATGCGACGTATGCGACGTATGCGACGTATGGAGGAGACAAGGGGACAATAGGACAAGGGGATGGGCGCACAGCGCGAACCACGGGATAGTGCCGCGCCTCCGGCGCGGAAGATGGTGTGAGTACCTTGCTCCGGGGGTTCGCAGCACTGCGTGCTGCTAACCTCTGTATCGCGCCTCCGGTGTGGCCCCCATCTGCCAGTTCTTCAGGTCAGTCGCAGGAACTGGTTCAGGCAGAACGCGGCCACCATGCCGTCGCAGAATTCCTTGCTGCGGTTCTGCAGTCCCTCGTCATCCGTGACCACCCAGCGCAAAGTATCTTCCTCTCTGGGGGTCTCGCGCAGGATTTTCACGATATAGTCGTCTGCGCTCTGGTCGGCCCGCAGACTGGGGGCAAAATGTACACTGATATTGCCGGTCGTTTCCACGTTACCCAAGGCGCTGCCACCGTCGTAAACCAGATGCACTTGCTTGAAAATTCCCGCTTTGACTCGAACACAATCCAGAAATTCCTTGCGGACCTGCAGGAGGCCTTTCTTGTCTTTGATCGCTTTCCAGGCGCTGTCACCGATAATCACATTATATGCATCGACATACAGTACTACCCGATGCAGGTCATGGACAAAGGCTGCCATAGACCAGATAATATGAGTGTGCGAGTGCGGCAGGGGACGAGACCTCTCGACAGCATTGCGGCTCTCAGTCTCAAGCAACAGCTGGCAGCGCTTGTCCAGCAATGTCCGCACTGCTTCAACTTCATCGGGCAGCAGCAGCTCCCCGATAAAGTCCTGTTCGAGGAACTCCCGCAGGGCGACGAATTTCGTCTTTGCCTCGGCATCCAGTCTGATAGTCTTAATCAGCGCCTGCAGACGTGCAGGGAGGACTCCCAGTGCCAGCTGATCGGGGTCTTCCTCCAGCTTCTCATAGACCTGCACCAGCAGATTCTCAAGTTCCTTCTGCAGAGCAGGCAGCTCCGGGCAGACGACCATGGCCTCGTCAATGGCCAGGCGGAGCTGCTGCAAGTATCCCTCCAGGCGCTCGGCTTCGGCTCGCAATTCGCATTTCAGGCCATAGAGACGGTTGGTAGCGGCCTGCTTATGCAGCACCGCTTCCAGACGTTCAGCCAGGCTGGCATTTTCCTGAGCCAGGCTGGTAGAAAAAGCCTGCAGGTCCGGATGGATGCCCAGGGACATCTGCCGAAAGTTGTCCAGTGCGGCACGGGTCTTCGTTTCTGAGTCGGCACAGATAGCCTCCATATCAGCCTGCAGCTTCTGTTCCCGGGCCTCAGCGGCGCGCTGCTGCTGCCTGAGGGCATTCCGGCTCCGGGCCTGTTCGTCTGATAACTGCCGCTGCAGCTCCTGGTTCTCCCGGCGCAGTTGTTCCAGTTGCGGTTTAAGCGCGTTGATTTTCTCCTGCAAGGCCTGCTGCTGTTCATTGTGACGGTTGTCTTTTGCCGTCCTTTCCTTGGCTGGACGGCTGAAGAATTGCAGCATTGGCGTCAAGGGGCCTGCGGGACGATCGCCGGGAGGCTCCCGCCAGATAGTCCGGCAGAGCAGCAGCAAAGAGCCCAAGCGCTGCAATTTTTTACTGTCTCCCCACCAGATGACAGCCATGCACCAGGGGCGGGGATCGGGCACGGATTGCAGCAAGG
>JAAZIZ010000020.1 GCA_012800565.1 Lentisphaerota bacterium | reverse complement strand
GACTTTTGCTATGGACAATGTCACTGGCATTACTTTTAGATAACTGGACCTCTGTGAAAGTTGCACTGGCACTGTTTTGGTTTTTGAGATGGTTCATTCAAGTCCTGCTGATACTTTTTCGAGCGGTTCTACCGGCGCAAAGCGCCATAACCCCGAGGTGAGGAGCGCAGAGCGCGACGCAACCCGGGGTGGGGACTCTCTCAAAATCGCGCCCGACGGGCGCCACTTGAAGAACAATTGATTGGCATCCGTCAAGTCCATGAACAAACGATTTTGGCATGAGTCTGTTTGGGTTGTGGCGCTTTCCAGACGCTCTGATTTCGGGGTGTCGCTCCCCTTTCTGCTCTCTCGCCCGGGCTCGGTCACCGGAAGTTATTATTGTGTAGCCCACTGGGCTGACAGTTGCATTTTCACAATAAAAATGTAATTCAGCTCAAGAGATTCAGTTCTCTGGCTTTTGCGAATCCCGTCTATTATAGTATGGTCTTCGGCAAAATCTGGTTGTGCAGAGACAGAGTTTGTGGGAGAGATATCACGTTATGAACTGGAAACGGACTTTATTTTATGTCTGGCTGAGTCAGCTGCTCATGCAGTTCGGATTTTCGGCGGTGATGCCGTTTATTCCCCTGTATATCGGGCAGCTGCTTAATACTGACAATGAGCGGCAGATCGGACTCTGGGTCTCGTTGTTCCATTTTTTCAGCCTGCTCTGCTTTTGTCTGGCAACGCCGGTCTGGGGTCGCTTATCTGATCAGTACGGGCGACGTAAGATGTTAATGCTTAGCAATTTCTGCTATGCTTTCCTGATTCCCCTGATGTGCCTGGCCCCGAATGTCATGGTGCTGGTGCTGATCCGGAGCATCGTTGCGTGCCTAGGCGGTATGAATATTATCGCCAAGTCGTTGGTTTCGGCCCAGAGTCCGAATGAACGGCAGGGCTTTGCCCTGGGAATCCTCAGCACGGCTGAGTGGGGCGGGTTGGTGCTGGGATTTCTGCTGGGCGGGGTAATGCTGGACCGGTTCGGGTTCATGACCGGATTCCTGATTTGCGGCCTGATGTCAGCCTTGGCCGGGCTGATGGTGTACAATGTCCGCGATGAATGCAGCGCCCGCTCAGCAGCGGCAAAAGTGCCACTGTCTTTCCGGTATATAGTGGCAACCCACTTCAGTTTGCCGTCGATGGAGAAAATCGTAATCTCGGCGATACTGTTGTTTATCGGAGTGCAGTTTCTGCGCAACTTTGACAGTCCGTATGTACCCATGATGGTCAAAACCGCTTTTGGTGCCGCCAATGTCGCCGGCAATACCGGAGTGATCAACGCGATTGCCTGCACCGGCGGGATATTCTCCGGGCTGCTGGCCGGCTGGCTGTGCGACCGGGTGCCGGCCCGGCTGATCATTATCCCGTCTCTGGTGGTGACAGCCCTGGCAACCGCAGCCCAGCCACTGGCCTTGACGGTAGCCTGGTTCAGTGCATTCCGGTTCCTGCAAGGGCTGAGCGCGGGATGCCTGGTGTCGGTATTGCACACCTTGATCTCACGTCACAGCCGACCGGAAGAGAGATCGACAATTTTTGCTTTGGCCAGCAGCACCAGCACCGCAGCAATGGCGCTGGGGGCTTTGTGCAGCGGTGTCATTGTGTCTACCCTGGGGGTGCCATGGGCGTTTTACATCCCGCTGCTGCTGTATCTTCTGCTGATTCCGCTCTTCCGTGGTCTGCTGTTTGGCAACATTAATTAGGAGAAAAAAATGCCGGTAACAGAACAATTTCCTTTGCTGGTTTTGCGGATGCTGCGAGCTGATCTCCAACCCTATCCTGGCTATACTGAAGAATTCTTTGAACACATTGACCGCTATCCCGGCTGCGTCAATGAGATCTGGCTTACCACGGCTACGTGGTATTACTGCAAATCTATGGATGATATCCGGCGTGATGCGCAGCAACTGCTTCCAGTTGCAGAGATGTGCCGCCAGCGCGGAATCCGAGTCGGCATTCAGACATGCACCCTGGGGCATTCTCCTCCCCCAAAAGACGCAGTATTCCAAGGATACAGCTTTTCCGAAGAATCCTGGAGCGTAAATGAGCATGGCGACAAGGTGTACTACTGCCTCTGCCCCACCTCGCCGGAAGTGCGCACATTTTTCAGGGAAACGGCAAAAATCTATCTGGAGACGCTGAAACTAGATTCTTTCTGGCCGGATGACGACTTGCGCCTGTCCAACAAGGGAGGACGCAATCTGTGTTTCTGCCCCCGCTGTCTGGCGCGTTTCAACCAGGAGACCGGCTCGCATTTCACCCGGGAAGCTCTGACGGAAATGCTTTTCGGGGAGCAGCCCGCCCTGCAAATCCGTAAAAAATGGGTGGATTTCAACGGACGGATGCTGGGCGAATGCTGCGCCGCATACCGACAGGCAGTCGACGAGGTCCATCCGGACTGCCTTTTAGGTTTGCAGGCAACCGTTGCCACACATAAATACAATTCGGAAGACGGCAGCCAGTTATACCGTGGACTCGCCGGTGAAAGAAACGAAGCCATCGCAATCCGGGCCGGGGGCGGATTTTACAGTGACATGTTCCCGCGCGATATAATCCGCAAATCCCTTGATGTAGGCAGAGAG
>JAAZIZ010000330.1 GCA_012800565.1 Lentisphaerota bacterium | reverse complement strand
GCAGTATATCATAGTAGTGATTGGCGGCTTCTTCCGGGCGGTCAGTCGCCAGCAGCAGTTCTGCAAGCTTCAGGCGGTCCTGCAGGGAGACATGCACCGCCGGTGTCTCAGTGACAATCAAATCGTAGATTTTGCTGGCGGTGTATTCGTCGCTGATTCCCAGGAAAGTGCCTTTGCCGTGTTCAAAGCAATCGGCGAGTTGACGGAGGCTCTCGACGATGTTGTTATAGGGCACGAACAAAGTATAATTGCGCAACAGGCGCGTGAAAGCAGCGTGTGATTTGTGAATTTTGCCGGCCAGCAGCAAATTCTCCGCCTCTTTGTACAGGCATTGAATTTTTCGGGTCTGGTCCTTGCTGGCACCTCCGAGGCGGCGGTAGGTTTTAGCCGCTGCGGCATGCTGTCCGGACAGTTCCTGAGACTCGGCCTCCTTTTGCCAGGATTGCAGCTCCGCCGGGGTGTATTCGCGGGTTGAGGTGATGCAGCCGGTCAGAAAGATGCAGCCACACAGCGCAATCTGGGGTATCAATGCTGGGAATCGCGTTTTCATAAGGTCCTTTGCTTTTCCGGGGTGTGTCCAGGCAGACTGGCTTTCCGGAGATGATAGGTCAATTGTACTGAAGTAAATTGTCGTTTAACTGCAAGACAGGTTCTCCGAGGGAGAAAACACCCCGTCAGGACAGGCAAGCATCAGAAATCAAGGTCGATTTTCACTTTCGGGAATGCAGTCAGCCGGAACATCAGCATGACTTGGAAATCGTGGTTATCCCAGCCTACTCCCAGTACCATGGTCCAGCAATGGAGCTGCCGGCTGAGTTCGTATGTATGTTCAGACAGCCGATGCTTCTCCAAATCATACTCGGCATTGATGTCGAATGCAGTTTTGTCATTGATGGGAATATGCACTGTTGCGGAGATGGTGTCGGTGGTCTCGAAGTATTTTTTCACATAGCCACTTTCGCCGGTGAAGTCAACCAGGCTGCTGCCCATGGAGTAGGTGGCGCGGGAAAGATGATCGTTGCGATAGATGTATTTCAATGATCCATGCAGGTCTTCTTCTGCGCCCAGACGCAGTCCGAATTCACCGCGCTGGATATCACCTTCGCCGAGGTCGTGCAGCAGCACCGCCCGCAAGCCGAAATCCTCACGCGGGTCGAATTCCCAACGGTTCCCCCAATCGCCCGGGTAGCGTCCCGATTCTTCTCCGCGGTCGAAATGGATATCAAGATAGCTTTGCCAGCGGAAGAGGTTGCGGATGCTGTCACCCTGGCGTGTCTGCCAGCGCTGATCAAGCCCCAGGCGCAGGAAATGCTGTTTTTGCAGGCGGTCGATGGAGTCAAAGAAATAGAGGTTATCCCGGTCTTCCGATGGCTCGGGCGCAAAGGTATAGTTAAGATATGGTTCGACGATATGGCGCCAGGTACCGAACTGCAGTGCCGGCAGCTGGCTTTCCTGCCAGTCGCTCCAGAACTTGCTGCGCATTTCCAGGCCGAATTCGGCCGCCAGGCGGGTCAGGCTGCCGCCCCGGTCGTCATAGGCAGTGACCGGGAACTGATTGTGCGGGTGATCGTGATTTTCGGCGGCGATGATATCGGCCAGGTCTTGAGTGCTCAGCTTGTTGCGGCTGCTGCGGCTGTATGAGGTAGCACGGAAACTGGCACGGGGAGTAATGGTCAGAGCACTGCCCAGATCAAGCGGCAGGGAAAAAGTATGCAGGGTATCGGCGCGGAAACTGCTGTAGTCGGACGGATCGGTATGCAGATCGGCTATGTATTCTGCCGGAGGAATGAAGAACCGCCGGCTGAGATCGAAGTTGCGCCATTTCATACGGTAGTAGCCGAGGCTGTTCTCACTGTTGTACAGAAGCGGAGAATGCCCCAGAGCAATTTTGGGAATGTTCAGACGCAGCTCGGGCAGCGATTCCACTGCAGTGTAGAATTCATTGATCCGTGGCCGGATATTCAGTCCAGCCGAAAAATATTTGTGGTCATAGGTCAGGTCGGCGAAGCTTTTCGGCTGTTCGAAGCGGCGGTAGTCTCGCCTGAACCAGTCTTCCAGCATTGCGATATCACTCAGGTAATCGACATTCAAGCGCAGAGTAAGATCAGGATACAGCTCATGAC
Organism: Lentisphaerota bacterium; assembly: GCA_012800565.1. GTDB lineage: Bacteria > Verrucomicrobiota > Lentisphaeria > Oligosphaerales > Oligosphaeraceae > JAAZIZ01. Next base: position 1,261 of record JAAZIZ010000330.1, on the reverse strand, counting down.
GATAATAGGTATTCAGGCGGAAGCGCTCATCCTCGGCGGCAAAACGACGGTTGTAGCCTGGTCTGGTCTCCGGGGTGTCGCGATCCCGCAAACCGTAGAGCTGGATTTTCAGGTCACGCGATTCGCTGGTGTACTCGCTGTCGAAGCCCAGCCCGAGGCCGCGTTTGCTCATCAGGTCCAAATACAGCTGATTCTCGCCCAAGGTTTCATTCTGCCAGAGCCGGCCGATCCGCAGATAGGCACCGCGTTTACCCGAATAGCCTGGCTTGATAATCCAGCCGATGTTGCTGGTGTTGGTGCTGCCCCAGAGCCAGGGGAGATAGAAGATAGGTACAGACCAGAAGCGCAGGGTCACATGCTTGGCCGTGAAAGTCTGATCAGGACGATGGATGATCTCTTTGGCACTGATGCAATAATGTGGCCGGTGCAGTTCGCAGGTGCTGAGCCAGCCGCCGGATAGGACATCGTTTTCGTCCTCGGAATAACTGCCTGCCTGCCCGCCGGCATGCCAGACCTTGCCATCCATCCGGAAAGGACCGAACCGGAATTCCTTTTTCTGAATATTGCCCTGGATGGCCGGTGCCTGCCAGCTGCCTTGTTCCTTCAGGGTTACTTTGACATCACCGCTGGCGCTGAATTCACCGGTATTGGCATTGATGCTCGCTTCAGCGGCGGTCATTTGCAGGTCTCCGTAGGTGACCACCACCTTGCCTTTGGCCTGGACATTGCCTGAAGTTTGCGAGTGCGTCAGCTCCTCGGCTTCGACCTGAATTTCATCCGCCTTGGGCAGAATGCGCTCCACTTGGGCAGGCAGCGATGCAGCAATCAGAAACAGTACACAGACCGGAATCAGTTTATGCAAAGACATACAGCTATCCTGATGATGGGTTTTCGGCACCGGATGGATTTGCAGCCATGCAGGCACCGGCGGTAAACATTGTTCGCATCTGCCTGGGTTGCTTATGTACCGTAAAAATGCAGCAACAATGGCGACTGCTCAACCGCAGCAACGAACAGACTTATTAAGATAAAATCAAAATACGAATAAACAAGCTGAAGCGGTGAATATAAGCAAAATGGCAGTATATTAATGGTAATGCGTCAGTGACCACCCCGGCTGTACACAACTGTCTTTTTTCAAGACTCTGGACAGCAAATCTCAAGATTATGCGGCATCTTGCTCCCGCAGCGTCCCCGTCGCAACTCAATTTCTCGCAAAGCAACATAAACAGGGCGTAAGGGCATATGGAGCGCGGGAGCT
>JAAZIZ010000329.1 GCA_012800565.1 Lentisphaerota bacterium | reverse complement strand
CGGCCGACGCCCAGGGCAATCTGGTTCTGGATGTAGACGGCAAGCTCAAGATGCCGTTCCGGGTCGGGCAGTACAAGATGGGCTTTGTCAGCAAGCCAAAAGAGGTCGCGGTTTTGGAACAGCTGTTCGCTGATAAGAAATACGACCAGGTCATCAGTCAGGCAGATGCTGTGTTTGAGAAGTATAAATTTCTGGGCTGGAGCAATGTGATTGCCTCTTTGCACGCCGATGCACTGCTGGCAGGCAACAAGATTTCCGAGGCCAAGCGGGTGCTGGTCGCGGCCAACCGTCTGGCGGGTGAACAGCGTGAATTGCTCGAAGCTTCAATGGTCAAAATCTATATCGCAGATAAGGATTTCGACAAGGCGGACAGCGTGCTGAAGCGCCAGATGGTCAGCGCTGATGAAGTCAAGGCCGCGCAGGCTTTCTGTCTGTTCGGGGAAATGGCCGAGGCCAAAGGTGACAAGAAACAAGCCGTGCTGGAATATCTTAAAGTTCTGATGCTGTTTGAGAACAACAAGAAAGTCGATGATATCAGAAGCCTGGCCAAATCACGGGCTACTAAACTGATGCGGGAACTGAACGACCCGCGCGTGGATAAAATCGCCGCCTACCAATAAAAAATCACTGATTTTGTTTATTTTTTTGTCCATTTATGACCTTTTAAGGAGAGAAAGAAATGAAAGCGTTGTCTGCAAAAATCGCCATGCTGAGTTTTTTTATCCTGCAGCTCGGGGTGATGGCTCAGGAAGCTGCTGCCGAGGGGGAAGCCGCAGGAGCCGTTACCAGTGGAATTTGGGACATTCTCTATGGTGGCAGCGTCATCAATCTGATTATCTGGATCGCTATCTTTATCACTTCATTCGCGATGCTGTGGTTCGCCATTGACGGCTTCATAGTCGTGCGCAGAGACAAATTGATTCCGCCACTGCTGGTGGATGGAGTGCGCCAGGCTTTGGGCAACGGCGATTTGGAGACTGCCATTGCCACCTGCCAGGCCAATCCCGGCTCGCTGTCGAACATCCTCAAGGAAGCTTTCGACAATATCTATGACGGCTACGAAGTGGTGCAGCAGGCGGTCTCCTCCCGCACCGATTTGGAGACTGAGAAGCTGATGCAGCGGGTAGGCCTGCTGAACATCTGCGGGCAGATCGCTCCCATGCTGGGCCTGATGGGCACCGTGGTCGGCATGGTGCTGGCCTTTGCCGGTCTGGCCAGCACCACTGGTGCAGCCAAGGCCCGGGTGTTGGCCAACTCCATTTCCACCGCACTTTGGACTACTTGCGTGGGACTGCTGATTTCCGTGCCCGCCCTGCTGTTCTACACGTATTTTCGCAATAATGCCACCCGCTTGATTCTGGAATCGGAAGCCACAGTGCTGGAATTGATCAAGCCCTTGCGCCGCGCCGAAGTCGAAGAATAAGTGTGTACGCAGTCCGGACTCGGACAGGGCAGTGTTTTCCGGCCATCTAAATAAAGGGTACAGATATGCGCAATCGAGGCGACGAAGACCTGGAGACACCAATCACCTCCATGATTGATATCGTTTTTCTCCTGATCATTTTCTTCGTGGTGACGGCTGCAGTTGACAAGGATATGGTCGATGAGAGTATTATGCTCGCTGAGGCCAAGAAGTCTCCGGCGGTTGAAACCAGCGACCCCCGCATGGTCACCATCAATGTCAACCAGCGCGGGCAGATCAATATTGCCTTGCAGCCGGTGACTTTGAACCAGCTGGAGCAGATGCTCCTGGCCTTGAAAATCCAGGCTGGAGACTCGCTGCCTCTGCTGATCCGCTGTGATGGCAACACGAAATTTGATTACATCGACCGGGTGATGCAGCGTGCCGCCAAAATCGGTTTGTACCGGGTCCGGATTGCCGCCATGGTGGATGGTTGAGGCAGCACGAGGAGAGCAACAAATGCGGAAAAAATACGATGACAAGCTGGCAGTGCCGATGTCGTCCATGATCGACGTGGTATTCCTGCTGCTGATTTATTTTATCATCACCCAAAGGGACGAGATTTCCGAGGCGCATCTGGCGATCAATCTGCCTGCTCCCGGCAGTGCCAAAGCCAGTGAGAACAAACCTCAGCTGCTGGAAGTTGAGGTCTTTGAGAAGCAATATTTCCTGCGCGGGACCAGTGTGTCCCTGGAAACTCTGGAAAGCACCTTGAATTCTTTCCGGAACCCGGACTTGACAGTGATTATCAAGGTCAGCATCAATGCCAAAGCCCCGGACCTGGTGAATGTGCTGGACCTCTGTCAGGGGGCCGGATTGACCAAGCTGAATGTGGTGACGCTGCGCTGATCCTGCATTGCCGGTGAAGTGACAATACTCTGTTTTGCGCTGCTAATTGAGGTGACAGATGGAAGAATACAATGACCAAGGCACCATTCAGGCATTTGATGCTGATGCCATCCTGGCGGAGTACCAGCACCGGAAAATGGTCGAGAGCATGATCGGTCCGGTGATTTCCTTGATCGTGCATATCCTGCTGATGGGCTCGGTAATTCTGTTCTATGAGGCCGAGGCTACCACTACCCAAGCTTCCATTGAGCTGGAAATGAAGGAACTGGAGGTCAAGGAGCTGGACCAGAAAGAGCTTGAGAAGCTTGAGAAGCTCGAAGAAATCGCGGAGGAAGTGGTGCCCACAGTGGAACGGCCGGATATCATCAGTGACGCACAGGTCACCGATGTGGCCGCCTCAGTCGATGATTTCAGCGACAGGATGGCTTCTACTGATGATGCCATGAATTTTTCCGATGTGCTGGACATCCGGGCCAATGATTCACCTTTGAAACTGTCTTCTTTGTATGGCGGGCGCACCAATGAGGGGCGGGCTCAGCAGCGGCGCAAATTTGGCGGCAATGATGCGACTGAGCGGGCGGTGGTGAAAGCCTTGCAATGGCTGAAGAAGACGCAGAATAGTGATGGCTCCTGGGCACCCAGTTCGCGTCCGGCCATGGCTGGACTCTGTCTGCTGGCTTATCTGGCCCACGGCGAGACGCCGACCAGCGAAGAATACGGTCAGACGGTTCAGAATGCCATGCAGTATCTGATCCGGCATGTCGAGAGCTTGCCTGAGACTACAGGCGGGACGCGTAAGATTGAACCGTATACCAACGGCATTGTGGCTTATGCCCTTTCGGAGGCGTATGGCATGACCAAACTGCCCAATCTGAAGCCGGCCATGGACAAGGCGTTGTTTCTGGTAGTTGATGGGCAGCAGAAGAGCGGCGGTTACGATTACAGCTATGCCAAGGGCGAGCGCTGGGATTTATCGGTCGCGGGCTGGCAGTTCCAGGCCATGAAGGCCGGTTTTGTCTCGGGCGCCAATGTCGATGATTTGGACAAAGCCATTGACAAGGGGATCAGCTTTATCAAGCAAGTCGCCTATTCCAAGACCAACGCTACCCGGCCCATGGGCTATGCTTCTCCTGGCGGCGGCAGCTGGGGCATGCAGGGTGCGGGTGCACTCTGTCTGCAGCTGTTGGGGGAGGGCAGCTGCAGGGAAGTCAAGACTGTCTCCAAGCTGATTGTGGATTCGCATCTGCCCACCATAGTCTGGACCAACCCTAACTTGCTGATCGGCGGCGCACATTCCAATCCAATGTATCACTGGTATTACGAAACCCAGGTGATGTTCCATACCGGCCAGTCCTCATGGCGCAAGTGGAACGAGAAATTTGCGCCGATGGTAGTCAGCAATCAGAAAGAAGAGGGCTATTGGGAATGTCCGCCTGGTCTGAAGACAGACCCCAAGACCGGCAAGGTCGGCAACCCCGGAACTCATGACCGCTGGTATACTACCGCCCTCTGCTGTCTGAGTCTGCAGGTCTATTATCGTTATCTGCCGACTTATAAGATGCCCAAAAGTATTGCTAAAGAAAGCAAAACCGCCCTGGATTCACTTGACGAGGAACTCGGCTTGGCGTTGTAAGGGCGCAGTCCAGGGTTGGCCGCATGGCGGCCAACCCTGAGAAATGAGAGCTGACCCGTGGGTTATGTCTCGCCCCGTTGGGGCTTGGGTGGTTGGGTGGTCCTCCTGACCCAGGGCGGCGCGGCCTCGCAGGCCGCTTGCCCTGGGCTGGTATGTGGTGCGCTTTCAGCGCTGATGCCAACATCACCCGTTCGCCCCGTTCGACCTGTCCGACCCGTCCGACTTGT
>JAAZIZ010000328.1 GCA_012800565.1 Lentisphaerota bacterium | reverse complement strand
GTCGGACAAGTCGGACGGGTCGGACAAGTCGGACGGGTCGGACGGGCCAGCGGCGGAATACAGAGTTTTATCTGGAGTCACACATAGCGCGAACCCAGGGATAGTGCCGCGCCCTCCCCGCATCCGGAGCTCCGGAGATAGTATCTACAATCCACTGTCAGAGGGCTATGCATACTGCCTTCTGTTTTCCAGGCAGAAGATCAATACCCCAGCGCCTTCTGCAGCTCAATCTGGAAAGACTGCACATCTTCAGTGGTCGGCTTGCTGGAGCCTTCAGCCAAATTCAAACCCAAGCGCCCCATGCTGTCGATATACCATTCGCCCGAAGCCCCGGAAGCGAAAGTCACTTCCCCGCTCAAAGAAGTACCCGGACGAACCAGCTTGCTGACTGTGACTTTGGTTTTCCCGGTGGCAGCCAGCGGATCATCCAGACTCTCGTCGTCATCGTCATCCGTGGCTGCCTTGTTTTTTGCCGCCGGAGCCGGCTTATCCTGTTTATTCCAATCCACGGGCAGGCTGGCTGCCAGCATACGCAAATCAAGATACGTCATGCGGATATCGAACTGCTCGGCCAGCTGTTTCTGCACTTCCGACAGCGACAAGCCTTGGTTCAGGCTCTCCATGATGAAAGCATCACGTTCTGTGTTGTCCATATCATATTTCCTAATGCACTGCCGGGGCAGAATGAGTGCCCCGGCGAGTTAATCTATTGCCTCCGCGAGTTATACAATGGGCAGACTCGCGGCTGCAGCCGCCTGACCGTGACGCTTCTCCCGCTCGTCAGGCTCATAAAAATGAATGCCGGACAATTCCGGGAATTCGGCCTGCAAGACCTTGCGAGCCTCTTCCAGGATGATCTGTCCGCCCTCACCGCTGACCACCCGCCCCAATACCTCAATATGGCGGACAGGCTGGTAAAAGCTGCAGTAATGAGCCACGCTGTAGCCAAAATAGACTCCGATGGTCTCGTAGATTTTCCTGGCCCGGGCATCGCCCTTGGCCATTAGTTCCTGCACCCGTTTCAAACGCAACGGGAAGGCAGCTGCAGGGATATCAGGCATCTCAATGCCAGCCAGTGGGATCAGCCTGGCTACTGCCTGCTGCGAGAAGTAGTTAGCTCCCACCCCAAAATCACGCGACCATTCATCGACTGCGGCATGAGGATTGTAATCCACTGGCGCAAAGGCCAGTTCGTTCATCCAGCCCTTGATGGTCATGTGGTCATCAACATAACCACCGGCCAGCGAGGAACCCATGGCCAGTCCCAAAACTGCACCGTCCTGCAAAGCTATGGCACCGGCCAGAGCCGTCACATCGCCATCATTCTCCAAGCGCAGCGGAACTCCCCATTTTTTCGCAATATCCTTGAAAATCGGCGCAGCTTCTTTTTCGAAGCGCTCACGCGGAGTGATACCGCGGAACAATGAAGCCACCCGCACCATGCCATCGACATAGACCCCCGCAGAACTGCCGCCAATGGCAGAAACCTTTGCGGCAGGATCAACTGCTTTGATAGCCTTCTCGGCTTCCCGCAGAATCCAGTCGATATTCTCAAAGTGCCACTTAATGTCAGTCTGCGGCCTGGGGTCCCAGACGTACTCCTCGCTGAGCACCGGCTCGCCGTCCGCTTTCAGGGCCAATTTGCCATCCTTGACCACGGCGACTTTGCGGTCGCTCGCACCCAGGTCAAAGCCGATACGCCAGCCCCTCCAGTCTAATACCACTGCACTGCCGGCACCGTCATTGGCAGGCGGCATATCCGCAGGCGTGGGCACATAAATGATGGTCATCTCCTGCTGATAAGTCTGGTCGCCCCAAAATTCGGCATCAAAGCTGCGGATACCGGTATCGCTGTAGCAGGCTTGCAGATAGCGCACCAGCTCCGCCGGACCGTGGATGCTGACTTTCCAGCCACCGAACTGCCAGAGCAGGAACTTCAGAAGCCGCTCAACGTAGAAAAAGTTGGCGGCTGCCCGCGGGTGCCGCGTATCGAAGACTGTAGTATCGAAGCGCGAAACGCGGCCTTGGTCACGTTCCACCGCCACCAGGAAAGGTACTCCTGCACCGGATTGCTGTACTTCCTGCAAAAAAAAGCGGTTTGCCAGCACTGGTGGACGGAAGGCAGGGTCCAGAACCGGGACAAATTTCGGCTTGATAAGCTTGAATTGTGTTTTCATCAGTTGCTCTCCTGGTTGGGTTTAAGAATAAGAAGAAAGCAACGCCGCGGGCAGCGGCCTTTGCAACCTATTTGCGATATTTTGCGACAATGGCTTCCATGGCTTCAGCCTGTTCTTCCATCTGCCTGACCATCTCAAACTGGGTGCGGCAGCGGTCGAGGTTATGTCCCTCGCGGTGGGTCTTGAAATAAGTATCACCCTCCAGATAATCAGTCAGGAAGCGCAAGCCGATCTCAAAGGTAATCAGGCGACCGGAAAACGGCAGCAGCCGGACCTCTTCCGGAGTCAGGAAATCACCTGCGCTTTCCATGTATCCGCGCACCAGTTCTGAAAACAGGTCAAGCCGGAATTTCACCTTGCTCAAGTCTCGCTCATCCTCAGCCGCACTCGCAGTAGTCGTGCGCACTTCATCACCAAAATCATACAGCACCGAACCTGGCATCACGGTGTCCAGGTCAATGACACAGATGCCATGTCCATCAGCATCATTCAGCATCACGTTGTTGATCTTGGTATCGTTATGCGTGACCCGGGTCGGCAGTTCGCCACTGGCCAGCTTGTCAACTACTACTGAAGTGCTGTCCTGCCGCGCCATTGCAAACTCAATCTCCGCCTGAGCCGAAGCCGCACGCCCCAGCTTGTCAGCGGCTAACGCAGCCTGGAATTTCTCAAAGCGCCGGGGCGTATTATGAAAGTCCGGAATAACTTCATACAAGGGGCCGCCCGGCAAGTCCCGCAGCATCGACTGGAAGCGCCCGAAAGCCTTGGCCGCCTGGTAGGCCTGATCCGGCGAAGAGACGAAATCATAGGTCTGGGCATGTTCGACAAACACATACGCACGCCAGAAATTCCCGTACACATCCAGATAAAACGGCTTATCATCCAAGGTGTAGATAATGCTCAGGGACTCACGGCTGAAATTGCTGCCAGGAATTTCCGCAAGCTTTTCCCGAATGTGGGTGGTGACCCGCCGGATGTTGTCCATCATCTTGGGGACGTCAGGAAAGACCTTGTCATTGATGCGCTGGAGGATGTAATACATGTCCCGGCCGCCCTGCTCTATATGCAGACGGTAGGTGTCATTGATGTGCCCGGAGCCCCAAGGCTCGGCACCTTTCATGATGCCCCGAAAGCGGAAAAACGGAACCACCTTGCTAAGATCATGCTTGATACCAGGATTCACTGACGACACTCCTATCTGGATTGGATAAATGAAAAAATCACAGAAAAATAACTGCCCGGACCTATTGCCAGAGATGCTCGGGATAGACTCCTTGGGCGGTCAAAGCGGCAATCTTTTCCACCACCATCGCCCGGTCCTCTGCGTAGGTCATACCGAACCAATGCTCGGTTGTATGCAGCACCTTGGTCCGGCACAAGCCGCGCTTGATCAGCGTGTCAACCACGGTGGGAATAAAAAATTCACTCTTGCTCTCGTTGCCGCGGCTCTGCAGGAATTCCACAAACAGCTTTTCCATCCGCCCGAACAGGCTGTCGGAGAAGCCCCAGAGATTCAAGGAGGCCGGTTCGGCACCGCTCAAAGGCTGCCATTGCCCCTCTGCATCCCGGTAGCGTGCCCCCCCCGGGCAGGGTTCAATGCTGACGCGCTCAACCACATCCTGCAGATATCCCTGAGAATCCTCAGTACAGATACCGCGCGAGACACTGCCGAAATCGGACAGGGTGTTAGACAGGCGATAGGCGACCATCGCATAAGTATCCTGATCACACTCCGGAGATTTCAGGAAGTCCGCCAGCACCTGGTAGGAGCTGGCGCCGTAAAAATCGTCCGCGTTGATGGCGGCAAAAGCACCTTTGACCGCTCCTCGGGCAGACCAGATGGCATGCCCCGTCCCCCAAGGCTTCTGACGCGTTTCAGGACAGACAAAGGGGGCCGGCAGATCGTTCAGGCGCTGGCAGACGTACGCAACCTCAAGTTTTCCCTCCAGCTTGCTGCCGAAATGCTCTCGCAGCGGTGCTTCCAGTTCCTCGCGAATAATAAAGACCACGCGCTTGAAACCCGCCCGCCAGGCATCAAACACCGAATAATCCAGCACGAATTCACCGTCTGGGCCTACCGGGTCCATCTGTTTGATGCCGCCGTAACGGCTGCCCATGCCAGCTGCTAAAACTACCAGTGTGGGAGATTGCATACCTGTCCTTTCCAAATCCAGAACTCAAACAGCTGAAAAACAAAAAAGCCTGGCCCGGGCCAGTACTTTTCCGCTACTCAAGTACAATTCTCTTAATGTAACACCAAAATGACAGAAAACATCCTGAATTTGGTTTTTTTAAGTGCAAGTGGCTAAAAAACAGTTATGGTAATAATATGTCAGCAACAGAATGGATTATCATTCCCTGTTACAACGAGCAGGAAGTCCTGCGCGACACCGTCTGCCGGGCACTGGAAACCGGGCTGCAGATCGTCATTGTCGATGACGCCTCCACCCCGCCGGCAGCCGAAGTGCTGCGTGGTCTGCCAGTGCACCTCATCAGGCATCCCCTCAACTTAGGGCAAGGTGCAGCCCTGCAGACCGGTATGGACTATGCCCGGAGCCAGGGCGCACAGGCAGTACTGCATTTCGATGCCGATGGTCAGCACCGGGTCGAGGACATTGGGCAGTTCCTGACCGCACTCTCTGAAGGAGCCGACGTGGTGCTCGGTTCGCGCTTTCTGCGTCCCCAGGACAGCGCCGGAGTACCCCGGCGCAAACGCCTGCTGCTGCAATGCGCCCGATGCGTGAATCTGCTTTTCACCGGTCTGTGGCTCAGCGATGCCCACAACGGTTTCCGGGCCTTGAACCGACGGGCCTTGCAGCTGATCTGCCTGCAGGAAAACCGCATGGCCCACGCCAGCGAGATATTGCAGCAAATCCGCCGCCACCGCCTGCGGGTGGTGGAGGTGCCGACTCAGATCAGTTACAGCGCTTACGCGCAAGCCAAAGGCCAGCGCCTGAGCAACTCCTTGAACATCCTCCTGGACCTGCTGCTCAACAAGCTCCTGCGTTAGTCCGGTGCCTCAATCCGGCCTTGACTGCCTGCTCATCACAAAAATGGTTGCCGATTTATGAACTGGATACAAGTAATTTTGATTTTAGGCTTCCTGCTGGCTTCGGCCCTCTGCCTGGTAGCTTTGAAGCACCGCCTGATTGCCCGTCTGTTCTTCATCTGCCAGTTCGCATTGGGCATTTGCCTGACCCTGGTACCGGAATTCACCAGCCTGGTGGCCCAGCGCCTGGGGGTCGGACGAGGGGCTGACCTGATCACCTACCTGCTGGTACTCTATGTCTATGTCGGCAGCATTCTCATCCTGGGCAAATTCCGCCGCCTTGAACGTGATATCACCACTCTGACCCGCAGCATCGCACTGCTAACCCATACCCCGCCGCCGTCAACCGAACCATCCCGCACTCCTCCGGAGTCTGAACCATGAGTATTACCCTGATAACTATCTGTCTGAACAGCGCCGCCACCCTGAAACGCTGTATCGACTCTGTGCTCCTGCAGACCTGCAAACCTGACGAGTATTTGTTCGTCGATGGCGGTTCCAGCGATGCGACTCCGGCAATCATCGCGGAGCAGCTGCCCCGCCTCCAGGCGGCCGGCATCCGCGCCAAGGTGATTCAGCAGGAGCAGGTTCCCGAAGTAGCCGGCATCCCTGCAGCCTGGAACCTGGGACTTGAGAATGCCAGCGGTGACATCATCGCACTGCTCAACAGCGATGACTGGTATGAACCGCAGGCGCTTCAGACGGTCAGTGAGACTTTTGCCGTCGGAAACGAGCTCGACGGAGTAGTCTGCCCGGTGAATTTGCTCACGGAAGGGAAAATCATCAGAGTCTTACCTACCCGCAGCCTGCGCTGGCTGCCAGTACTTATGCCAGTCCCCCATCCCGGCTGTTTCTTTCACCGCCGGCTCTACAAGCGCCTGGGGCACTATGACACCCGCTACCACATCTCGGCCGACTACGATTTCATCTGGCGCTGCCGCAAAAAAAGCGCCCGTCTGCAGTATCTGACCCAGGCTCTGGTGAATATGGAAGCCGGCGGCATGGCCAACCGCAACCGCAAGCTGGCCCGCAATGAGACTTATGTCATCGCCAAACGACATACACCCTGGCTGGCGCTGCCCCGCATCGCCTGGTTGCTGCGCGCCACCTTCGAACGCTGAAAATATGCTCCAGACTCTGCTGCTGCCGATATTGCTCCAGAATACCGCCCTGCCCAGACTACTGCCCGGACCGATGGACGGCATCAGCGAGGGAAGCTTCATCAGCGCAATGAGCAGCCGCGGCTGGGTCTCCGCCTGGTGGACGCCATTCCTGCGCATCTCCACCGGTGTTCCCCGGATGGCGCGCTTGCAGAATTGGCTGCAGCCATATCTCGACAGCGGCTTGCCGGTCGTGGCCCAAATCATGGGCATCCATTCCGAACGCCTGGCCGAGACCGCCAAGCGCCTATTTATCCTGGGAGCCGCAGGCGTGGACCTCAACTGCGCCTGCCCCAGCCCGACAGTACTGGCCAACGGCGGTGGAGGAACCTGCCTGCTGGAGCCGGAATGGATCAGCCAGACCCTGTTGCTGCTGCGGGAAAAATGCGGGCACCGCCTGCTGAGCTGCAAAATCCGGGCCGGCTATCAGAGCCCGGCTGAAATCCCGGTCTTGGCGGCAGCTCTGCGCCTGGGTCAGCCAGACCTGCTCACAGTACACTACCGCACAGTCCGGGAAATGTACCAGCCCATCCCGGATGGCTTGGAGCGCCTGCGGCGGTTCCGGGAACTGCTGCCCGATCTGGCGCTTTTCGGCTGCGGTGACATCCGCACCCCGCAGGATGCCTTGCAGATGTATTCCGCTGCCCGGATCGACGGGCTGCTCGTCGCCAGAGGACTGCTGAGCAACCCCAGGCTGCTCCGGGATATCGCTCTGCAGTGCCAGGGCATTCCGCCTGTCCCCGTCTCGGAACGCGAAAAAATTTCTTTTCTGCGCGACTTGTCCCAGCCATCGGCAGGGTATTCCGCCAGCAGCCCCAACGGCTTTGTCCTGCGCCTGGCCGGCACTTTATTCGGACCTGACAGCCAGCTGTTCGCCCGGCTGGTGCAATTACGCAAACTGGGCCCGACTTGGGATTATCTCGGGGAGCTCCTGCAACAGCCATAACTCAACAATCCAGGGAAATGAACCACCATGAAATTGTCCTACCGCATTGGCTACCACCGCTATGCCACCGATCAGGCTTTCGCCGAACATCTCGCTTTCATCAAGGCCAACCTGGACTGCATCGACGAAGTGGCACTGTTTGTCGAATTCGCACACCACGGATACTGGCCCCTGGAGATGATCCGGGACAGCAGCGCCCTGCTGCGCCGGCGCCTGGCCGATTATCGCGCCTTGGGCATCCGCAGCGCCGGTCTGAATATCCTCTGCACCATCGGTCATCTGGAGGAAGCCTGGGATGTGCTGCCCAAGCCTACAGTCCCCTGCATGATCGGCAAAGACGGGCGCCAGTCACATTCCTGCCTCTGCCCCGCCAGCGCAGCTTTCCGGGAATACATCTGCGAAAAATACCGCATCCTGGCCGCCTGCCAGCCGGATTTCATCTGGGTTGATGACGATTTCCGCATCAATCATCACGGAGTGGCTGGCCCCTGCTTCTGCCAGGAATGCCTGAGGCAGTTCAATCAGAGAAACCACAGTACTTTCACGCGTGAGAGTCTGCTGGCAGCTTTGGACCAAAGCCAGGACACCGCTGCTGCCTGGCAGACTTTTCAGGGCAACCTGTATACTACACTGGCGCAGGACCTGCGCCAGGCAGTTCACTCAGTCAACCCGAAAATTGAGCTTGGCCTGATGACCGGCCTCGTCTCATCCCGGAACCCGGAATGGTTCACCGCTTTGGGAGCAGTCCGGGGGCGTCCTGGCGGCGGTTTTTATCAGGACACAGTACCCATGGAGGCAATGCGCAAAGGCCTGGAGACTGCCGTGCAGCTGGCAAACTACCCGGCCAGCGTCCGCGACCGGCAGTATGAGCATGAGGACTTCCCCTATCAGCAGCTGGGGAAATCCTTATGCATGGCCATGCTGGAGGATTGCGTCAATCTGGTCTGGGGGTGCAATGGCATCGCTTTCAACAGCATGTTCCGTCATGACAACCCCAGACTGCTGGCCAGCATCAGGCACAATCAGGCTGCCTGGCGGGAAGTAACCCGACTGAATACCGGAATGGAGAGCGCCGGGGTCTGGTGCAATGACCGGGATGTCGCGTTCCGGCTGCAGGAAATCGGTCTCCCGATCACCTTTCAGCCGGAAACTGCGGCAGCGGCAGTCATCACCGGCAGTCCGCCCCTGCCCCAGGAAGAATGGTGCCGGATTCTGTCCCGGGCCGCATTCATCGATGCTCCCACCTTGATTGGACTGCAGCAGCTCGGCTTAGCCGATTTATGCGGTGCAACTGTGGAGAAATGCTGGCCTAACGGCACTCTTGAGGCATTCACCGATCATCTCCTCAATGGGCCTTATGCCGGCTGGCGACGCGATGTCTTCGTGTCTTTCCGGCCCCAGTTCTGCTCTGATGCCTATACCTTGAAAATGGCACCTGGGACAGAGAGTCTCTGCGAACTGCAGAATGTCCTGCAACAGCCTCTGGGCAGCGCCATGACCGCCTGCAGCAATAACTTGGGCGGACGAGTGGTCGTGAGCGGCTATTTCTTTCCTCATTTTCTGCTCTTCAGCGAAAAACGACAGCAACTGCTCAATGTTTTCGACTGGCTGACCCAGTCCCGCCTGCCCCGCATTGACTTGAACCACAAGATCATGCCCATCCTGCGGCGGCGCGGCAGCGACTTTCTGCTGTTCCTGCTCAACGCCAGTTTCGATGCCAGCGGAGAATTCACTGTGCAGCTGCGTCAGACCGTCACTGCCCTGGAGCAGATTCTGCCCGATGGCAGCCGTGCTGAACTGCCTTGCCGGCAGGCTGACTCAGGCAGCATCGTGACCTGCCCTTCCCTGCCTCCCTGGCAGTACTGCCTGCTGACCAACGTCCCTGCTGAGAAATAGAACGCCCTACTTCTGAAGTGCTTCTTTTCCAACCTGGAGATTTAATATGTGCATTACCATCCTGGGCAGCTGTTCCGGCACCGAGCCCATGCCGGGTCGCCGGCATACTTCCTGGATTCTGCAGCATCATGGCCGACCATACTGTTTCGACGCCGGCGAGAGCTGCTCCAGCAGTGCTCACCTGCTGGGGATAGAACTGCTCCAGCTGCGCCATATCTTCATCTCCCATCCCCACCTTGATCACACCGGCGGACTGCCCAACCTGCTCTGGACCATCCGCAAGCTGAGCACCAGGCAAGCTTACGAGCCCGGCTTCACCCTGACTGTCCATACCCCGGACCTCGAACAGTTCCAGGCAGCACTGGATTTTCTGCGCCATACCGAAGAACATTTCCATTGCGATTTCCACATCGTGCCGCGGCAGGTCCAGGACGGTCTAGTCCTCAGTGAGAATGGCCTAACGGTAGAGGCCCGGCACAACTATCACCTGGGACAGAACCGTAACGGGCAATGGCTCTCTTTCAGCTTCCGCATCATCAAGGACGGCAGCCGCATCGTCTATTCCGGAGATGTGCGCGGACTGGATGATATGGGAGACTGGCTGAACAACTGCGACTTGCTGATGATGGAAACGGGCCATCACAGCCCGGAAAAAATCTGCCATGAGCTCCGCCAACCCGGACGCATGGTCCGCAAGCTGTTGTTTCTGCATCACGGACGAGAAATCCTCCGGGACCCGGAGGGTGCCCACCGCAAAGCTACCGGGATTTTTGGAGAAGCAGTGCTGATTGCCGAAGATGGTATGCAAATCACGGTGCCTGGGACACCAGAACCGTAAACTCCAGCACCGCTGTCGGGCGCTGCGGAGCATCCGGCACTGCCGGGAGAATATGCCGACCGACCCCAAAACGCACTTTATTGGCAAAAAAAATGCTGTTCCGGGAACTCCGTTCTTCCTTTATGGTCTAAAAATTGTGACCCCTTAACGGGCACGCCCCTGGCGAGGGTTAATCCTCCTCCCTTTCTCTCTCCCCTCCCTTGCCAGGGGTTTTTTATTTACTCTGTTCCCGTCGCCATCTGTCAGCGGCTTATAACTGCTTCCTGATATAATCCTGTACGCACTCAACATCGCTGAAATGCGTTTTGCGGCCCTGGCACTCCTGATAATTTTCATGCCCCTTGCCGGCAATCAGCAGCATATCCCCGGGGCGAGTCTGGGCCAAGGCCAAATGTATTGCCGCCGCCCGGTCCGGTTCCACCGTTACCTCCTGGCCAGGCGGAACTCCGGTCAGAATATCCTTGATGATCTCCTCCGGAGCTTCATAACGTGGATTATCGCTGCTGATCAGCACCCAGTCTGCCCCGCCACAGGCGGCAGCCGCCATCAGCGGACGTTTGCTGCGGTCACGGTTTCCGCCACAACCGAACAGCACCAGCAACCGCCCCCGGCAGACAGGCCGCAAAGCAGCGAGAGCATTGCTCAAGGCATCGTCGGTATGTGCATAATCGACAAATGCTGCCGCGCCATTAGGCAGTGCAAGGCGCTGCAAGCGTCCCGGTGCGCCTTGACAGCGGGATACTGCCGTGCGGATCGCATCGCCCGGCAGCTGTAAGGCGTAAGCGAGAGTCACGGCTGCAGTCACATTGCTGACATTGTAGTGGCCCAGCAGCGGCGTATGCAACTGCCAGCGCTCTCCCGGCAACTGCAGCATGAATTCGCTGCAATCTTCTGCCAGGCGTATTCCCTCCGCCCTGACGCGGGCTTTATTGCCTTTCAGGCTGAAAGTATAAACATTCTCCGAGTGCAGTTCATCTGCCAGACGCTGTCCCCAAGGATCATCAATATTCACCACCATCGGCGCAGAACGGTCCAGGCACTGTTCGAACAGAAACTTCTTGCTCTGGTAATAATTTTCGAAAGTATGGTGGAAATCCAGATGATCGCGGGTCAGGTTGGTAAAAATTGCTCCGGCGAATACAGCACTTCCCAGGCGTTGCTGCGCCAGCGCGTGGCTGGACACCTCCAGGACTGCATATTCGACCTGCTTGTCCCGCATGGCGGCCAGCATCTCCTGGACCTGGAACGGCGTGGGAGTAGTCCGGTCAGCCGGCAGGATGCAGCCTTGCCCCAGATCATACTCCACGGTTCCCAGCATCCCACAATGCTTCCCGGCCTGGGCCAAGATATCCCGCAGCAGATACGCTGTGGTGGTTTTGCCATTAGTACCGGTGATTCCCAACATCTGCAGCTCCCGGGCGGGGAAATCCCGGCTGAACTCCGCCACCCGGGCAAAAGCATGATACGGCTCGCGCACCACTGCCCACGGAATTCCCGGCGGCAGGTCCAGGCACCGATCAACCAGCACTGCGACTGCGCCGTTGGCCAGGGCCATGGGCACAAACTGTGCCCCGTCCACTCGTTCGCCTTGCAAAGTACAGAACACAAATCCGCTCTTGCACTCGCGCGAGTCCCCCGCCGCACCGGCAATTGCAGTCTTGGTATCCCCGCCCTGCTCCAGTACATAATCACCCAAGGCTGCCAGATAATCAGAGAAAGTCTTTGCCATGGTTGCCCGCTATGCCCTTGCTGAAAATTCAGAAAAAAATACACTGGCACGGCCAGAACTGGGAAAACCACCTGGTTCAGCCGTACACGATGAAATTTGAGTTAATTCATTCCGGTTTTGTGGTTCTGCCTGACGAAAAATTTGCTTTTCCCCTGAAACATGGTATTATAATCCGGATGACTTATCAAATTCCGGCTGCATCAAGCAGCTTACTTCTGCGGTAACGAAAGGAAAATATCATCATGGTCAAACGATTTACACTGATTGAATTGTTAGTCGTCATTGCTATCATTGCCGTTCTGGCCTCCATGTTGCTGCCGGCGCTAAGCAAAGCCCGCGAAGCTGCACAACGCACTAAATGCCTGTCCAATCTCAAAACCCTCGGTTTTGCGGTGCATAGTTACAGCGACCTCTATGACGACTATATAACCCGGGTGCAGTTCACGTTCACCGAGACCGTCTGGTGGCCCGGCTGTTATGTGATCATGGGGCTGATGCAGGAACAAAGACCCACCAGCGGTATGCGCACCATTCCATCGCAATTCGCCTGTCCTTCGGAAAACCGCATCTACCTGAACAACGCAACCAGCTTCTGGAACAGCTGGAAAGGCACCCATTACGGCATGAACCGTTTCCTCGCCTACGAATACGCGGGTTCCAATTCCTCGGCCCCGGTATACCGGAAATTTTCTTCGGCCGTGCAGCCGTCGGTTACCTACGCCATTGCTGATAAGGGCCCGGCCTTGTCCCCTACCGGTTCACCCAACCCCACTTTTCTGCGCGCCCGCTTCGGATTGCCGGGGATCAGGCATGGGAAGTTTTTCAACGTCGTGATGTTGGACGGCCATGCCGAGGGGCAGAGCGATTATCTATTCCGCGGACTTACCAATGACTGGATGGATTTTTCCTGGGCGCCCACCCGCTGGTAACACACCCGCCTCCGGGCCGGCAGATGTACTAAACTGCCGGCTGAAAAGAAGACCTTAGCGTAACGACACGGTCTTTGGCCGGCTCAGCTGCTTGCGCTCCTCCGCCGGGTCCAATTGTGGCGGTATCTGCAAATACTCCAGAGTGCTTTTGGCGATGCTGGCAAAGGTCTCTCCGCAGACCGCGCCGCCAGTGCGAAACTTCCCCTTGGGATTCTCAGCCGAAACTAACAGTACGAAAGCCGGCTCATCAGCAGGCGCAAAGCCGACAAACGAAGAGAAATGCATGCTGTTGGAGTAATAGCCTTTGCTCTTGCTCACCGGATCGGCCGGAACCCAGATTTGCGCGGTACCAGTCTTGCCGGCAATCTCGTAGCCCTTGACAGCTGCAGAGCGGCCTGTACCTTCCTTCTGAGTAACCAACTTCAGAGCGCTGGTCATCAGCTGCGCCGTTTCACGTGAAATCGGGGTGGCCTTGCAGTGCGGCTGGGAATAGACTGTATGCCCGTCAGGATAGACCACTTTCTCGACAATATAGGGCTGCATCATCACCCCGCCGTTGGCCAGGGCGGACCAGGCCTGAATAATCTGCCAGGGCGTCAGCGAGAGCCCCTGGCCGATCGGCATCCGGGTCACGGTCAGGGTATCCCAATACTTCAAGGGCTTGAATAACCCCCGGGATTCGTTGGCAAACACCCGCGCTTTCTCGCCAGCAGGATAAAAGCCAACTCCGGTAGGCTGTCCTAAACAAAATGCCGCCAGTCCCTTGTAAGTCAACTCCTCGCCCATATCCAGAGCAATCTTGGCGGTACCGATATTGCTGGACTTCTGAATTATCTTGGCAACACTTAGGACTCCATATCCGTGGCTGTCCCGCAATGCCCGCCCGCCATATCGCCAATGACCATTCTCGCAGTCATATTCCGTAGCCAGACTGACACAGCGATTTTCAATGGCGCAGGCGATGCTGAGCCCTTTCATGATCGAACCGGGCTCGTAGCATTTGTACAGCGCATGATTGGGAAGATTTTCCGGCAGCATGGTATTCCGGTCATTGGGATTGAATTGCGGATACTGCACCACCGCCATCACCGCTCCGGTCTGGCGGTTAAGCATCAAAGCGTATGCATGTTCAGGGCGGTATTTTTCCACCAGCAGCCGCATCTTATCTTCCATAATCTGCTGCAGCGGCGAGATGATGGTCAAATGAATATTGGCGCCGTTACGCGGCGGTCGGACCACGATCCTGCCGCCCGGCAGAGGGCGGCCCCGGACGTCCCGCCGAAATTCCAGCTTCCCCGGTTGAGCGGTCATGATATCATCAAACATGGCCTCAATGCCGCTGATGCCGCGTCGTTCGTTGTCCAAGTATCCCAGCATATTAGCCAGATGATTATCACGAGGATAGTTGCGCTGCCAGGACTCCACTGAACGAATGCCGGTGATCTTCTTCTTGTCAATCTCCAGGACACTGACCGCAGCCATAAAATTCGTGGCAGCCTCCAAGGAGGCATTGAGCAGCAAAGG
>JAAZIZ010000327.1 GCA_012800565.1 Lentisphaerota bacterium | reverse complement strand
CAGTCAATTCATTTGAGCATTATTTCATGAGCTGGAAGCCGGATGTGACGAAATTGTCCTATCCGTGTTATTTATCTCTGGCCAATCAGCTGGAGGAGGCGATTGTCAGCGGGCAGCTGGCTCCGGGCAGCCGCTTGCCGCCCCAGCGCGAGCTTGCCGATTATCTGAATCTGAATTTCACCACCGTCACCCGGGCGTATAATCTCTGTCGGGATAAGAAGCTGATATACGGAGTGACCGGTCGCGGTTCTTTCGTGGCTCCGCTGCCAGCGGAAGGACAGTTTTTGCCGGGCGGCAGCGGGGCAGGGCAGCGCGGTGTGATTGAACTGGGCATTGTCAACGGTTTCGGCACGGTGTGCGATTCAGTTATTGAGGCCACACGCAGTGTTTTGCAGAAAGGCTATCTGGAGCAGCTGTATTCCTATTCTGAGCCGTCTGGTCATCTGCATCAGCGCTCTGCGGGTGCGCGTTGGCTGTCGGAGATGGATGTCAAGACCGACAGCGAGCACACGGCACTTTTTTCCGGGGCGCAGAATGTCCTCAGTGCAGCATTGCTGGCGTTGTTCAAGCTGGGCGATCGGATTGCCACTGATGAGTACACCTACTCCAACCTGATCGGTGCGGCGCGTCTGTTTCATATCCAGCTGGTGCCGGTACCCGGCGATGCATCCGGGATGTGCCCGGAACAGCTGCGCCGGAAATGCCGGGAGAAGAAGATTGCAGGGATATTCCTGATGCCGAACTGTGCCAATCCGACCACTCGCACAATGTCTGAAAAGCGGAAATCCGCTCTGGCAGAAGTGATCGGCGAATATGGCCTGATTTTACTTGAAGACGATAATATCGGAGCGCTGCTGGCGGCATCGGAGGCGGGGTACCGCTCATTGTTCTCCCGGCTCAGCGAGCAGACCGTGTACATCGGCGGCTCCACCATGAATTTGTGCAGCGGCCTCAGGGTGGTCTTCGCGGCTTTTCCGGAGGCATTCCGGGCTCGCCTGCTGAATGGCCTCTATCATCTGAATATCAAAACCTCGTCGCTGGACGCGGAGATTATGACTGAGCTGATTGTCAGCGGCAAAGCGATCCAAATTCTGAAGCAGAAGCAGAGCCTGGCGGAAAAGGCGAACCGTTTGTTTGAGCAGATTTTTCCCGGTCGCTGCGAGCCTGCTCCCAAAGGCTGTTTTTTTCGCTGGCTGCCCCTGCGGGCTTCTGGGCTGGATGGTATGGAAATGGAGCGGCAATTGTCCCTGCGTGGTGTCACTGTTTACCATTCCTATCGCTTTGCAGTTCCCAAACATGAGGCGCGGCAGTATCTGCGGGTCTCAATTTCCTCCGCCGGGTCTGAGGAGCGCCTGAGCAAGGGTCTGAGGATTCTCAGCGAATATCTGCAAACGAACCAACTCTGAGTCACGATACGATACCGCAATGTCAGGAATAACCTTTAACCCCCTTTTCTCATTATGTCACTATTGATTCGCCCTGTCCAGCCGGCGGATATTCCGCTGCTCAAGTCCCTGATATGTGAACTGGCCGAGTACGAGCATCTCAGTCATAAAGTGGCGATGACCGAGGAACTCTTGCAAGAGAATCTGTTCCAGCGAAAATACGCCGAGGCGCTGATTGCCGAGTATGAGCAGACACCGGCCGGTTACGCGCTGTTCTTCCATAATTTCTCGACTTTCCAGGGGCGGCCGGGGCTGTACCTTGAGGACCTGTATGTCCGGCCGGAATTCCGCGCCCGCGGTATCGGCCGGGCCTTGCTGCAGCGCCTGGCCGCGCTGGCCAGCGAAAGAAAGTGCTGCCGCATGGAGTGGACCTGTCTGAACTGGAATGCTCCGAGCATCAAATTCTATAAATCGCTCGGTGCAGTCCCGAAGGATGAATGGAGCATCTACCGTCTGGATGGCGCGGCGTTGCAAGCCCTCGCTGCGGGCAACTTGGCAAAATAGGTTCTTGCCGTCCGAAAGCGGTGGGCGGAAAGACAAAAAAAGGAAAGCTGTGATGAGATTGCGGGATAAAGTAGCAGTTGTCACTGGTGCCAGCGGTGCGATAGGCCAGGCGATCTGCGTGCGCCTGGCTGGCGAAGGGGCGCTGGTAGCGGCCACTGATGTGGACCAGGAACGCGCTGCCCAGGTGCTTGCGGCGGTGGAGGCCGGACAGGGCAAAGGGTATGCTTTAGGGCTTGATGTCACCAGCACTGCATCCGTGCAATGTGCTATGCAGGAGGTGCTTAAGCGCAGTGGTCGCATTGATATTCTGGTGAACAATGCCGGCGGCAGCGCAGGCTTGCGCCAGGAGTTGACCGACTTCAAGGATGCCCGCGAAGAGGTCTGGCAATGGGTGCTGAACCTCAATTTAGCCGGCACCATGCGCTGCACCCAGGCAGTATTGGCTGGTATGATTGAGCAGAAAGCCGGTCGCATCATCAACATTGCCTCAATTGCCGCAGAAGTCGGGATCAAACAGCGCAGCGATTATGCGGCGGCCAAAGCCGGCATCATCAGTTTCTCCAAAACGCTGGCAATGGAGGTCGGAGCGTACGGCATTACGGTCAACTGCATCTCGCCCGGGCTGATTGCCCGCAATGTCACGGCCAAAACTACGGATCAGGAGTTGAAGAGCAACGGCACTTACCTTGGGCGCTGTGGACGACCCGCGGAAATCGCCGCCGCGGTGGCTTATTTTGCCAGTGAAGAGGC
Organism: Lentisphaerota bacterium; assembly: GCA_012800565.1. GTDB lineage: Bacteria > Verrucomicrobiota > Lentisphaeria > Oligosphaerales > Oligosphaeraceae > JAAZIZ01. The sequence continues at coordinate 1,747 of JAAZIZ010000327.1, read as the reverse complement.
CGGCTATATTACTGGTGCCAATCTGACGGTCGATGGAGGCAGGGTCCTGGGCCCAAAAGCATCGCAATAGGAGAAAACACAGTATGTTCAAGGTTGGTGTCATTTACGACCTCTCCCTGCAGGCCCTGGGCGGACACGGGACGCATTTAGCCTTCCGCGGGCTGCCGGTCGAGATTGTCGCGCTCGTCGATGGTCAGGCCGAGGGGGTGCGCGAACGGGCGGAACGAGTGGGCGCGAAGAGAGTTTACCGCGATTTCCGGGCGATGCTGGACACTGAGCATCCTGACCTCGTGGTCCTGGGTTCCCGCGATCCGGTGGCACATCTGGAGCCGCTGCTGGAGGCGGTCAAGCGCGGCATGCACGTATTATGTGAGAAGCCGCTTTGCACCACTTTGGCAGAGGCGGATACCATCATTGCTTTGGCCCGGCGCACTGGCAGCAAGGTCGCGGTCGCCCATCTGGCCCGCCACTCGATTATCTTCCGCACCCTGAAATCCATGCTGGCGGCAGGAGCCATCGGCACCCCTCTGTCGGTATATGGGCGAGGCAAAGAGGATGATCGGGGCGGGGGTGAGGACCTGGTCGTCCTCGGCACGCATATTCTCGACATTATGTGCTATCTGTTCGGGCCGCCCCGGAGCCTGTTCGCCGAAGTCACCAAGGATGGACAGCCCATTGCCGCCACGGACCGGGCGCTTACCCGGGAGCCATTGGGGCCTGTCGCCGGGGACAACATTTTTGTCCATATTAATTTCCCCAACCAGGTCCGCGGACTTTTTGAGAGTCGCAAAGGCATCTACCAGAGTGGCGGTCAAGTTCGCATGGGGGTCACGGTTGCCGGCACGAAAGGGGCGCTGAGCATGCGCTATACGAGTGCTCCGCGGGGCGAAGGAGACGAGCGCAAATTACGTCTGACTCATTCTCCTTATCCGGTCGAGGATGCCGCCGATTATCAGGAAGTGCCTCTGGTGGAAGAGCGGGTAATTCCAGGGGCCGAAGCGCTGATTATGGATTATATTCCCTATTTTGCCATCAACAACCGTTTCGCCGCCTGGGATTTGCTGCAGGCCATCGAGGAAAACCGGGAGCCCCTGGCCGGAGCACGCGAGGCCGCGGCGGTCCTGGAGCTGATTCAGGGCATCTATGCTTCACAGCTGAGCGGCAGGCGCATCGACTTCCCTTTGCAGGAACGCAAGCACCCGCTGGAAGCGGCCACAGCTGGCGGAAATGCGGTATAAGCGGCAACTGAAAAAGCCGCCGCGCCCACCCTGTCCTCGAGCGGAGCAGGTGGTGTTCGCGCAGTTCCCGCAACGGCTCTGCGGAGTGGTGAGGGTATTGCCCCGTAGCCGCTGAAAATCCCCCAGCCAGGGGTAATTCTGGCGGCTGGAAATAGATTAACCAAAGCACGTTGTCAGGGCAGCGCAGGGCAGCGCAGGGCAGCGCAGGGCGGTGCAGGGCGGTGCTGCCGCGCCCGCTTGGCATTTTTTTTGAGGAGTATGGCAGATGGACCAAAAGAAGAAAGCGTCCTCAGCGCAGAGCCGGGGCCTGGCCCGAATCAGGTACACCCGCAGGCTGTTACTGGCCATAATCTTTGCATTCTTGCCGGTTACGGCAGTGACCATGGCCTATATCCGGCGCAGCGGGCAGTGGGTGGTGCTGGCCATCCCGCTGGCTTTATTTGGGGTGGGGATGGTGGTGCAATATATTCTGCAACAGCAGCGCTGCCCGCGCTGCGGCGAATTCTTTT
>JAAZIZ010000326.1 GCA_012800565.1 Lentisphaerota bacterium | reverse complement strand
GTCGGACAGGTCGGACAGGTCGGACGAGTCAGACAGGTCGGACAGGTCGGCATAACACCTTTCTCCGCAGGCGCTTGGCTATGCTCAACCCCAGCCTGGGGTGAGGAATCCCCCAAAGACAGTGTCATTGAACCGCCAAGAGCGCCAAGAACGCCAAGGTCGGCTTTATGGAGTTGTATCGTCGGTGTGGTTACAAAGCGTTAAGTAAAGGGTATTGCTCTGACGGCATGCGTATGCTGGATTTGCCTGATTGCTTATGCCTGATTATGATGTCATCATCATCGGTGCCGGCCTCTCCGGCCTGGCCGCCGGCATCCGCCTGGCCCACTTCGGGCGGCGGGTGCGGATTTTCGAACGTCACCTCCTGCCCGGAGGCCTGAACTCCTACTTCCCCTCCGGCAAGGAAAATATTGATGTCGGCCTGCATGCTTTGACTAATCTGGCGCCGGAGAAGGACCGCAGCGCACCCTTGAATAAACTGCTGCGCCAGCTGCGCCTGAGCCGCTCGGAACTGCAGCTGCAGGCCCAGAATTTCTCCCTCCTGGAATTTCCCGGCTGCACCCTGCGCCTCACCAATGATTTCAACGACTTCAAGCAAGAAATCGCCCGTGCTTTTCCGCAACAGCTGGCGGGCTTCCAGAAGTTGTTAGACCGCATCCGCGGCACCGACTACCTTTCCCCCGAGGCACCTTTGCAATCGACCAGGGCGGTGCTGGCGGAATACCTGACTGACGAACTGCTCCGGGAGATGCTGCTCTGCCCGGTGATGTTTTATGGCAACCCCCAAAGCCATGACATGGACTTCAACCAGTTCTGCGTCATCTTCACCAGCATCTTCCTGGAAGGGCTGGGACGGCCCAGGAACGGCATGCAGCCTTTCCTTAATAAACTCCTGCGCCGCTTCCGCGACTGCGGCGGTGAGCTCACTCTGGGCAATGGCATCTCCGAAATCGTCAACCGTGGCGGGGTCGTCAGCGCGGTCATTGACGACCGCGGAGTCAGGCACAGCGCCAAAGCAGTCATCTCCAGCATCGGCAGCCGCGAGACTGCGAACTGCTGCCAGGAACCGCCGCCGGAATTCAGCCGCCCCGCAGCCGGACAGCTCAGCTTCACCGAGACGATTTTCCGCCTGAAGTGCCATCCCCGCGATTTGGGCCTGCAGGCCTCCATCATCTTCCGCAACCGCAGTTCGGATTTCCGCTTCGCAGTACCTGAAGAACCAGTCGATTACAACAGCCAGATTTTCTGCCTGCCAGGAAATTTCCAGGGCTGTGATGACATCCCCGCGGCCCGGCAAATCCGTCTCACCCATCTGGCCAACCCGCAGTTCTGGCTGCAGGCCAGTACCGATGCTTACCGCCAAGCCAAGGAAGCGGTAATCTCCACCCAGCGGAAGATTCTCGAACAACTTCGGCCCGGATGCTCAGAGCAGATACTCCACGCCGAGATGTTCACCCCCAAGACAGTCCTGCGCTACACCGGACACCTGAACGGCGCCATCTATGGCAGCCCGGATAAAGTCAGAAGCGGGCGCTGTTCCT
>JAAZIZ010000325.1 GCA_012800565.1 Lentisphaerota bacterium | reverse complement strand
GGGACTTTTCATCCCCTGGCTGATTACTCAGATTGCCCACATGCCCACCGTAGTCAGCCTGTACAGCCTGATACTCTCGCTGGGCATCAGCGTCAGCGTGGGAATCATCTTTGGTATCTACCCCGCAGTCAGAGCAGCAAAGCTAGACCCCATCGAAGCACTCCGCCACGAATAAGCATAGCCGCGCTTAAATCCCTCTCCGGTTTTATTGACGCATTATCAAATAACACAATAATTATTCGGATAAAAAACACGCTCTCGTAATTGCATATTTCGTTTTTGCCCTTACATTATAGTTTTACATTTTTCTGCTTTGTTTTTTGCCAACTTGGCCCCGAGAGGGGGTGAAATCAGTATGCCATCAGAGGTCAAATGCCGTAAAAGTGAGCCCGTCGAGCGTGTCTTGCGCCGTCTGAAGAAAAAGATGGACAAGGAAGGCACCATGAAGGAGCTCCGCAACCGCCGTCATTTTGAGAAGCCCAGCGAAATAAAGCGCCGGGAGAGCAAACGCTCGCGCTGATCATTATGTAAGCCGTTTCCGCCAATCAAAGCGAACAGGGTGTGAATTCTGTTCGCTTTATCTTTTGGTAGTGATAACCAGCAGAACCCAGACTCAACTTTCTCGCGTATGAAGATTGCTTTTGACAACGAAAAATATTTAGCCGCCCAGAAAGCAGCAATTTTTTCCCGGGCGAACAGCGGTGCTGGGCGTTTATATCTGGAATTCGGGGGCAAGCTCAGCGGTGATTCGCACGCGGCCCGGGTGTTGCCCGGCTATGACCCCGACGTCAAGATTCGTCTTCTGCAGCAACTCAGCGAGAAAGCGGATATCATCATCTGCATTCATGCCGAGGATATTGAGCAAAAAAAAATCCGGGCGGATTTGGGAATTACTTATGACAATGCGGCCTTGAAGCTGATTGATGACCTCCGGGCTTGCAATATTGAGGTCACTGCAGTAGTCATCACCCGTTTTACCGGGCAGCAATCGGCGGTGGATTTTCACCAGCGTTTAAGCAAGCATGGTCTGAAGGTATTTTTTCATCAGACCATTCCTGATTATCCTAACGACCTGGATATGATCGTCAGTGCCAAAGGCTTTGGCGCTAATGCTTACATCCCCGTCACCCAACAGTTGGTAGTGGTCACCGGCCCCGGGCCAAGCAGCGGCAAAATGGGCACTTGTCTCAACCAAATCTACCACGAGTTCGAAAACGGCAGCTGTGCCAGATATGCCAAATTCGAGACCTTTCCGGTGTGGAACCTGCCGCTTGACCATCCGCTGAATCATGCCTATGAGGCAGCAACTGCAGACCTGCGGGACTATAACGCCTTGGATAACTTCCATTATGATGCCTACAAGGTCGTAGCCGTAAATTACAACCGGGACCTGCAGGCTTTTCCGCTCCTGCGCGCACTGCTGACACGCATCACCGGCAGCAATGACGGATACCAGTCACCCACAGACATGGGAGTGAACTGCATCATCAGCGGTATCATCGATGACAAGTGCGTGCAAGCTGCCGCCAAACAGGAAATCATACGACGGTTCCTGCAGTACGAGGCGGATTTTAGGCTGGGGCGCACAGCCACTGACGGTGCCGCAGTCAGAGCTGCAGAAATCATGCAGAAAGCCAATATGACCATTGCGGACCGGAAGGTACTTATCGCCGCCCGGGAAGCAGCCAAAGACTGTGAATTAAGACGCAAATGCGACGGCGGAATCTATTGCGGAGCAGCGATGCAGCTGCATAACGGTGATCTGATCACCGGTAAAAATTCACCTTTGCTGCATTCCTCTGCCAGCATGATCCTGAATGCGCTCAAGCATTTGGCGAATATCCCGGACAGTCAGTTCATCCTCTTGCCGGAAATCGTGTCCTCGGTTGCAAAATTCAAATATGGGCTGGGCAGCAACTCACGGGTTGGCCTGGACTTGAGCGAGACGTTGATTGTATTGGTGGTCAGCGCTTCCCGAGACATCTATGCCCAGAAAGCCCTGGCCTGCCTGCCCCAGCTGGCGTATTGCGATGTTCATCTCTCCCATTATCCCAGCCGTGGCGACGAGGCCGGACTGCGCCACCTGGGCTGCAGCTATACCTATGACCCGGTAATGCCGACTAAAAACCTCTTCGTCTGACAAATGCCGATGAATGAATTGCTCTGGTTCATAATGCTGGTGGTCAATTTCGGTTCGGTGCTGCTGTTGTACCGTTACCTGGGCAAGCAGGGAATATATGTCTGGGTGCCCATCGCCACCATCCTGGCCAATATCCAGGTAATCAAAATCGTGGAATTGTTCGGAGTCACTGCCACCTTGGGCAATATCGCCTACGGCAGCGTCTTCCTGGCTACCGACATCCTCTCGGAAAACCACAGCCGGGAAGAGGCTAAGCTTGCAGTCTGGATTGGTTTTTTCAGCCTGGTCATAATGCTGCTGATTATGAGCCTGGCGGTGGCCTTCGTGCCGGCGGAAGACGATTTCGCCCAAGCAAGCCTGAAGCAGATATTCTCCTATATGCCCAGGGTAGTGCTGGGTTCCCTGGTCGCTTTCCTGGTCAGTCAGATGCATGATATCGCCAGTTACCATTTCTGGAAACGTCTCCGCCCCGAGACCAAATGGCTGTGGCTGCGCAATAATGCCTCCACCCTGGCCAGCCAGATGCTTGACACCTTGATCTTCACCACCATCGCTTTCGTAGGAGTTTTTCCCTGGTCAGTCTTCTGGTCCATCGCCTGGACAACTTATGCCATCAAGGCTCTGACCGCATTGCTGGATACACCCTGTCTGTACTGGGCCAAAAAAATGCATACGAAAAACCTCATCAAGCTTTAAGCTGCTCTTGTCAAAACACTCTTGACAGGTTAAATTACTTTTTTTACCGCTTTGGATGCGCAATCCGAAACGTGCCGGTGCCGAACCGCCCGAGGCTGGGCGCAAATATTTTATCAACTTCGTGTAGCAGGAGCAGTATTGATGAAATCTTTTTTCTCCTTTCTGTTGATTTTGGGTCTCTTTTGCGGATTTGCAGCGGCTGCTGATTCGGTAAAATTGCTCAACGGCAGAATCTATCAAGGGACGGTAGTGGTGAAAGATGATGTAGTTACTATCAATCAAGATGGTAAATTGTTTCAATTCAACATAAAGGAAGTTATCGAAATGAATGGCCAGACACTTGACAAAGCAAAGAATCCAGTTATTCGCATTGCCACCAGCAAAGGTGATATCATAGTTGAGCTGTTTGAGGATGAAGTCCCCAACACGGTAGCTAACATGATCAGCCTGGCGGAAGCCGGTTTTTATCAAGGCATGTCCTTTCATCGTATCATCAATGGTTTCATGGCCCAAGGAGGCTGCCCTAACTCCAAACGCGATGCAACTGGCATGCCCGGCACCGGCGGCCCGGGATACCGCTTTGCGGATGAGTTCTCCCCCAAATTGAAGCACGACAAACGCGGTATCTTGTCGATGGCTAATTCCGGTCCCAACACCAACGGCAGTCAATTCTTCATCTGCTTTGGTCCCACCCCGCATCTTGATGGCCGGCATGCCGTTTTTGGGCAGGTCATTCAAGGTTCTGAGATTCTGGATAAGCTGGAGGCTATTGGCACCCAGTCCGGGAAACCGCAGGAGAATGTGACTTTCAATATCGAAGTGGTTTCCAAACGTGAGCATGATTACAGCGTCCGGAAAATCAACTGAGGCAGCAATACTCCCCGTCCTGTCAGCTGTCAACACCAGCAGTGACCGCAAGGATGCACGCAATGCTTGACCTTTTTTCCTATATTCGTCATACACTGAGTGCCTTGCTGGTGCTGATGCTGCTTTTGTTCGCCGGTTGCCGAAATATTGAGCTGCCCTATAACTTCAGCAAAATTAACGGTTCCTACCAGTATTCTCCCACGGAACCATTGTCGCCGGAATTGCAATTCTCGCTGTTGGCCTGGTACCTCGCAGTCAACCCGGACCTTCCGGCCGATCTGCACCAGACCGTCCTGAAAGTACAGGAAGAATGCGCCAGAACAGTCAATCTCCGCCTGGCGGAGAAGATCGTCCAGCGGGCAACGCCATTTGCCCGCCTTGATGCCCAGGGCGGGCTTAAATTCGACTCCACATATTTTGCCGACCGCTTGGATTGGCAGGATAATGCCCGCCTGCTCTCGGAAGTGCGCGATCTGCTGAGCAGCAGAAAACTGGAACTCTCCGATTTGGGAGACCTCGGAGAGTTGCAGAAAAAAGACCACTCGGAGCAGTTGACTGCTTTCCGCTCCTGGTTCATTGTCAATTCAGTGGTGATGGCCGAAACCGCCCCGCTGAATCGGCAGGAACTGCTGGCAATGCTCGACAAGATTCAGGACGTACTGACCTTGAAGCGACATCTGCTGGACTCATTGTCAGAGGCTAAAGCTCTGCTTGCCGCCGGTAATGGTCTGAGGGCCTTGGACCTGCTTGACAAAGCCAGTCAGAAATTTACCACCGACAGCAGCCTGGCCACCATTGGTGACGTAAAAACTTTGGCCGAATTCGAGCAATTCCGCAAAGAATTGCCGGCCCAGTTGCTCAATCAGCAATTGCGCAGTCTGGAGGAAAGTCTGCGCCAGATTGCCGGTAATGCCGCAGTCCTTTCCAGCCAGGAAGATTTTTCGTTGGCCGAAAATAAATTGCTGGCTCAGGAAAAACTCTTCGCCGAGAACTCCAGAATATGGCGTCAGGACAGTCGTTTTCAAACCGCGCTGACTGAGGCTGCCGACCGCCTCAGTGACATCGCCAGAAAGGCAGCCGAATTGCGTACGACCATCTGGACCGGAGAGGCCAAAATGCTGGCTAACCGAAAGGAATACCTGACCGCATCCAGCAGATTACAGAGGTGTCAGCGGAATCTGGCCGAGAAAGCGGTAACTGAGTTTGAATTCTATGCTTTCTTCAAAAATGAACGCAATACCGACCAGAACCTGACTGAGATGATGGAGGCGGAACTGCGGAATGCCTATCGTTCAATCATGCCACTGGCCTTGGCTGATTACTGCCGCCTGACCGAAAAGGCAGTTAACCTGGACAACCATTTCGGTTTGGGATTTCTGCTGGGGCGATCAGTCGAGAAGATGCTCGCGACCAATCTGAACGCCTCGCCGCAACCGAATAATGATACGGCAGACAAAATCCGCACCATCTCTGAGTTAACCACGCGGGCCAGGGAATTGCTCCTGGGTAACGGCGGCAACCAGCCTGGCATTCTGCAGCACGCGGTGCGAATCCGGGCCATGACTGCCGCTACTGCCGGATTGGGATTGACCTACAGCCGGGATTTGGAGCACACATTGGGAGAAATTCTGCAGCGCAGCCAAGTCTTGTGTCCCTTGACCAGCATCGGCAGCGGAGATGCTGAACCAGGCAGCAATGATTTCCTGGTCTACAGTGGCGTGGTTGCGGCTTTCGACAGCACCGAGCAACTGGAGCGTTCCAGCATGCGCTCACTGCTCCGATATGGACCGGTGCAGAAGCTGAAGAATCCCGACTTTCTGCCGGACCCGCCCCAGCATGCAAGCATCAAGCAGACTTCGCCTTATCTGTACCGACAGGAAGAAATTGAGCAGGTCATCACCAGCAAGGAGATAGAACGTATCGCGCATGTCAGAGTCTTCTTCAACCTCAAGGGCCCGGGAGTGGCAGAGTTGCTGGAAATCAATCAGATATACTCCCGGAAATTTCTCTCTGAGCAATCTCATCTGTTCAATGACGTCAAGGTGAAGCGCATAATCGAGGTGTATGATCAGAGTGAACTGTCTCTGCCTCAGGCGGCGCCGGAACTGGTCAATGACCGGATTTGGAGCAGTGGCGAAATGCACGATTTCGCCCGCAAAGACAGCCTCATGGTGCTGGCTTTAAAAATCTTCTGCCAAGTACAATCTTTCCCGCTTACGCTGGCAGCGCAAGCAGAGCGCTACACCAAGGAAGGCAACCTGTCCCGGGCAGCAGAATTTTGGGGGCAGTGCCTGGCCATCTGCGAAATGCTCAAGACCGACAGCGATATTCTCTCTCTGCTGCAACTGGAATCGCTGCCTCAGGCCGCTTGTTTCCCTGCCGACCTGCAAGCACTGCGTGAGCGCCATAACGATTTGAGCACCCTGCAGAAGAATGTCTTTGACAAAGCTTTGCAAGTCGTAGACGCCTATGCCGGCGGGGAACTGAAACGTAAATAAATAATTGCCTGCTCCGGAGCGACAGATGTTCTGCGCTCCGTCTAACTAAATAACCAAAACACAACCAGAAAGAACCAGATTCATGGCCCAAGTCTATCCTTTTGCCGCTTGGCTGGCAGCGGGTGAAATAGCCCCGTCTGTATCCTCCTTGCCCTACGATGTGATGAACCGCGCTGAAGCCAAAGAGATGGCTGCCGGTAACCCGATCAACTTCTTGCGGGTAACCCGCTCGGAAATTGAGCTTCCGGAAGACATCTCGCCTTACAGCCCGGCAGTATATCAGCGTGCTGCTGAGAATTGGCGGAAACTCTGTTCCGAAGTCCTGCAGCAGGATCAGCAAGCCTCATATTACATCTATTCACTGGTCTGGCAAGGACGACGGCAGACCGGCGTGGTTGCGGCCGCCTCAGTCGCTGATTATGACCAGGAGATTATCCGTAAACATGAGCGCACGCGCAAGGAAAAAGAAGATGACCGCACGCGTCATATCAGTACTCTGCGGGCTCAGACCGGGCCGGTCTTCATGACCTATCGTGACTCCAAAGAGGTCAATGCCATAGTTGCAGATACCATGAACGACCAGCCACTCTTTGATTTCCTGGCTTCTGACGGCATCCGCCACAGCGGCTGGCGGGTACCGCAAAAATTCACTGCTGCACTGCAAGCGGCATTCGCGGCCATTCCGCTCTTGTATATCGCGGACGGGCATCATCGCGCCGCCAGCGCCAGCCGCACTCGCGCAGCCTTGGCAGAGCAGGGCGCTTTAGGCCAGGCCGATAAATTCCTGTCGGTCATTTTCCCGGCCGGTCAGCTTGCGATTCTGCCTTACAATCGGGTGGTACAGGACCTCAATGGCCTGAGTTACGAGGAATTTCTGCAAGCCCTCAAGGGCGTCTGCACGGTTACCGCCAGCGACAATCCCAGTCCCGCCCATCCGGGGCAAGTCTGTCTGTACTGCCAGAAAAAATGGTACCGCCTTGATTTCTCTGCTGCGGACGCGGCGACTGCCATCGATCGCCTGGATGTCAGCCTGCTGCAGAATAAAGTCATTGCGCCGATACTGGGTATCACCGATCCCCGCACTGACCCGCGCATCGACTTCATCGGCGGTATCAGAGGCACGGATGAGCTGCAGAAACAAGTCGATTCCGGTGCGGCCGCACTGGCTTTCTCAATGTACCCTACGACCGTGGAACAGCTCATGGAGATCGCCGACGCAAATGAAATCATGCCGCCAAAATCGACCTGGTTCGAGCCTAAACTGCGCGACGGCTTGTTCGTACATGCCATTTAACAACCGCTATCCCCTTGCCGCTCCTGAAATTGCAACCCCGTAACCGGAACGACAAAGATGCAAATCATTGATCAGCAAATTTATCTTGAAGAAGTCAAAGTCAGCGAATTGGCAGCCATCTACGGCACTCCGACGTATGTCTATGAAGAAAACCGCATCCGGGATAATTTCCGCCGGGCTCTGCGGGCCTTCAAAAAGTATTATCCGGATTTCCGTTTTTTCTATGCCATCAAAGCGAACAACAATTTAGCCATTGCCAACATCCTGCGTCAGGAGGGCGCCGGCATTGATGCCGCCAGCGTCAATGAAATCCTGCTCGCCCAAAAGATCGGTTTGGGCGGAGAAGATGTAATGTTCAGCGGCAATTTCCTCTCCGATGATGATATCCGCCAGGGCTTGCAAAGCGGCGTGATTTTCAATCTTGATGACCCCGGGCTGCTGCCCAGAGTCCTGAAGTTCGGTCAGCCGGAACTGCTTTCTTTCCGGGTCAATCCCGGATACGGGCAGTGCGAAGTCGGCGATTTCGTCTGCAATGCCGGGCCGGATGCCAAATTCGGAGTACATCCCGACCAGGTCATGGATGCCTACCGCCGGGCCAAGGAAGCCGGCGTAAAGCGTTTTGGGGCCCACATGATGCCCGGGTCGTGCATTCGCGACCCGGATTATTTCCGCTTCATCACCGAACTGGTGATGGATATCATCGGCAAAGCCGCCAGGGAACTGCAAATCAATTTCGAGTTCGTTGATCTCGGCGGCGGACTGGGCATACCCTACAAGCCCGGCGACTACACTCTGGATATTGACAAGGCAGCTGAGCTGGTTGCCGCAGCTTTCCGGAGCAAAATAGCCGAGTACGGCCTGCGGCCTCCGCGTTTGATGATGGAACCGGCGCGCTATTTTGTCGGCGATGCAGGCTATATCATCGGCACTGTACATGCCATCAAAGACAGCTACAAACGCATCATTGGCACCGATGTCAGCATGAATACCCTGGCACGCCCGGCAATGTACGGCGCATACCATCATATTTATGTCAATGGCCGGGAAGATGAACCGCGTCAGCCACTGGGACTCTGTGGCCAGGTCTGCGAAAACACCGATTTCTGGGTCCGGGAACGTCCTTTGCCGCAAGGAATTTCCGAGGGCGACCTGATTGTGGTCGAGAATGCTGGAGCTTACGGCTATGCCATGAGCTATCAGTACAACGGGCGGCTTCGTCCGGCTGAAGTGCTGGTCAACGGCAAACAGCATTATCTGATCCGCAGCCGGGAGAATATTGATGATCTGGTGCGCAATGTCACGGTGCCAGAGCATCTTCTGAACTGAATGCCTGCTGTTTTCCCCCAGCTTTCGGCTGCTGTGCGGCGACAATGTCAGCGCCATAACACACAGTGGTCAGAAAAATGGCAAATTTTTCAACGTGCCGGCGGTATGCTTTACGCCGGCAGCAATTCTGAACTCCACGCCCGCGTGGAGAGTTTTCTGCCGTGGCAGGATTTTGCAGCCTCTTTGCGACAACTGGCGCGCATTTTCCTGCCCGCAGAAGACTGGCTGCCGGAATGCCTGCAGCCGGGCTTGACGTATTGCGAAAGCACTGAAATCCGCTGCCCTTTCGGCTCACTGCTGGAATTCTGGCAGGAACTGCCTGAATCATTGGCTGGAAAGCTTACTTTTTCTCCAGCCGAGCTGCTGCCGCTGTTCTGTTCGCTGGCAGACCAGCAACGTTGTGGCACAGGACTGGGGCGATATCCGCGCCAACAGGCGTTGTTCCGGCACCTGCTGCAGTCAGTATTCCGGGAACAGCGGCAACTCAACCTCCTGGACCTCGGCTGCGGGATCGGCTTCGGTACTCTGGAACTGCAGAAGATCGCCCGCCACTGCGGTTTTGCTGACGTGCGGGTCTGTGGCTTGACCAGTGAAGCCCTGGAAGTCTGGATGGCCCAAAACCACCGCCTGCCGCATACCCCCCAGCGAGAAGCCATCTGGCAACAGGAATTCCCGGACGGACAGGCGGATTTTCGCGTCGGCAATGCAGAAAATTTTTCTTGGCCGGAGAAATTCACTCTGATTTTCTGCAATGGCCTGGCCGGCGGACGCTTCTTTTCCCGTCCTGAGCAACTGCAGGGATTATTGTCTTGCTGTCGGCAACACCTGCAGCCCCAAGGTATGCTGCTACTTGCCAACTCTTTCCATGCCGGCTGGCGCACAAAAGTGGAACAACTGCAGTCGATTGCCAGGCAAAAACACTGGACGCTCAGCGGAGATTGGCAGAATCTCTGCCTCAGGCCACCAGCCGGTGGATGAGAAATACTCTGCGGTACTACGCCGGATGCCCGGCAGCAGCACCGCAACAAGGATTTTACAGCGCAAAAAACGGTGTTTTTGCGACTTGGAGTTGCAAATAAGGAATCAAGTAATATATTGAGCAGATAACTTTGCGGATTTTTGTCTTTTTAACTCAAGATATTATGGAGTAATCATAATGGCTACCAGTACATTTCGCAACAAGAATATGGTTCGTCCCAAAAAGACCGGTGCGGCAAAGCGTCGTCGTTGTCTGGTTCAGCGCCGTCGCCTGGTTGCTCTGGGATTGAGCGAGGAAGAAGTGGCAAAGCTGCAGGTTCATGAAGTCCGGGCCATGCTGCGGCGTCCCGCAGTTGTGGTTGCTGCAGTCGCTAAAGCGGCCGCCGCCAGCCAGGAAGCATAAGAGTCAGCCAGCAGATTTTGATACCGTTTCTCCTTTTTTCTGGGGAAACGGTTTTTTCTTTCAAGGAGTACCTCTGATGCGCATCTCCACCATGCTCTTTCCCTATCAGGCTGCCTTGCAGGCCGGAGAATATTCTGTTGCGGAACTGCTGGCAGTCTTGCGTGCTGCCGGTATGCAGGGCCTGGAACTGGCCTGGGAGGGAATAAAACAGAACCAGGCGCTGTTCCGGGAAATTCTGTTAGCAGCCCGGGCGGAACAGCTGCAGTTTCCTTGTCTTGACGTCCGCGCCTCCATGGCTTCCGGAGATGAGCAGGAGAACTTGCGGGTGCTGGAAAACTGCCGGCAGGCTTTTACTTTCTGCCGTGACGAACTTGACTGCCCGATAGCTTTGCTCTATGGCAGTGCACCGCCAGCCGGCATGAGCAACCAGGAGGGACGCCGGCATTACGGCGAAATGCTGGCACGCTGCGCTGAACTGGCCGCCGACTTCGGCGTCACAGTCTGTATTGAGGATTTCGGGGTTACCCCGACTTTCACTGCCGCATCCAAGGACTGTCTGGAAGTAATCCGCAACAGCAGGCATCAAGCAGTAAAATTCAATTTCGATAACGGAAATTTTTTACTGGCGGATGAATGCCCGCTTGATGCCTTGGAAGCAGTTAAAGACCTGATCTGCCACGTGCATCTGAAAGATATGTGCCGACATGTCCCGAATGAACAGCAGCGAGGACTGCGTTCTGCTTCCGGCATCTGCTATCGCAGTTGCCCCCTTGGTGAGGGGGAAGGTGAAGTTATCTCCTGCTTGCAGCGCCTCCGGGAACTCGGCTACACTGGCTGGCTCTCATCCGAGAGCGGCAACACACCGGCGACAGGTGCCGCCGCCGTGCGCTTTATCGCCCAGAACTGCTGATGCCCGCGGTCGGCCGCAGTATTATTCTTCATGATCAGCGGCAGGGGCTCTCGTTCTCTTCCCCTTTGCGGCACAGCAAATCCGTAAGGCACTTCTGGTATCCCGGCAAGTCCGACCAGGCGGTGGCGACCAGCATTGGATGACCATGGTCATTATCAACCACCGTGAAGCCGTCATCCCTGACCGCGATCTTCAATTCCTCCAGCTGCAGAAAGCGATGGCTGTAAGCAAGATGAATTGCCACGGTATCAAACAGAATGGAACTGCGGCCGTCCTCTTGGGCATTCCCGAATTTCAGCCAGGCGCGATAGCTGTCAATCAATGCTTGCAGCAACGGTTTGTCGGATGAGACAATCCGCTGGTATAATTCTCCGGACAGCCTGATCCTCCCGCAGGTGTCCAGCGGAGTGATAGTGATGCTTTTCCACGGCGCGGCAAAAACTTCCTGGCAGGCTTTGATGGCCAGGCGGACATTGTATTCGGCAACCGGGTATGGTCTGCCATCATGGCTGGAATTGATGCTGCCGAACATCCCGACAAAATGCAGGCGCGGGGCAATACGCGGTTCGCGCCGTAACGCCTCGGCCAGCGACGGCAGTGGGCCGATTGATACCAGGGTCACCTCTTCCTGGCTCTCGTCCATGGCCAATTCGATCAGGCGATCAATACCTGAAGACGTGAAACGGCCAGGATAATCCTCTGCCCGGTACGCACCAAGCCAGGAGGCCAGATTGCAGGTGCAGGGGTTGGGATGCTGCACTATGCCGGCCGCCAGCTCCACCTCAGTACGGCCGGCTTGCTCCAGGAGTTTGCCGGCGACTGCAGCGCGGTACAGCGTGTCGCCAGTGTCGGTCAGCACCAGCAGCGGACGCAAATGCGGGCTTTCCAGGAGCTGCGCCAAGGCCCAGCTGTCATCAATGTCAGTGCCGATATCAGTGTGCAGAATAATCGGTTTGCGGTGGTCTGTATTCATGGCAAGAGACTCCAGTTTGGCTGTTTGAGGGAAAAAATAAGCTAACCCAACAAGGCTGTCAGTCCGGACCAGCGGACCGTGGGACGCTGCAATGCCGCCCGCAGTACCTGCTCATCGCCCCAGAGCTGGAAGCGCTTGACTGTGCGGGTGATGCCGGTATAAATCAATTCCCGGCTCAGGACCGGGTGGTCATGCTCCGGCAGAACCATCAGGACATTATTGATGCTGGCACCCTGAGCCTTATGGATGGTCAAGGCGAAGACCATATCGTGAGGCGGCAGCTGGGCCGGAAGAAAAGGGTGGTATTCCCAACCGCCGTCCTGGCCGGTGCGAGCGGATTTGCGGAAATAAACCCTGCCGTCATCCCAGCAGATGCCGATTTCACCATTCTGCAGGCCGGTGAGTTTGTCATTTTGCAGAACTATTATCGGCGTGCCACGGCCATACAGGGGCAGGCCAAGGCATTCGGAAATCAGCCGATTCAGATTCTCGGTGCCGAAAAAACCTTTGTGCAGAGCAGACAGCACTTTGAAATGATCGCTGAACTTGTAGGCATCTGCCACAGAAGCAACTTTTTGCCAGCGTTCCAATGGCGTACTACCCCTGCTTTCCACTCCGGACACATCAGAAAGCATGCTTTCCAGCAGAGGCAGCAGATGCTGCTCTCTGAAAGTCTGCTCTTTAACCGGACCAGAGCCGCCGTTCACCGGATGTACACTGGCGCTGAACATATTGCGCTGTTCCAAGGGGGCATAGTAGAGTGAGGAGAGGTCCATGCCCCGGTCGATAATCTGCCGGGAGACGAAGTCGCATAAGGCAGGATTGTTTTGCGAACGATAATTCTGGCGCAGCCAGACGATATTCTCACGCAGCATGTTTTTATTCTTGCAGATATCTGCGAACACGCAACCGCAGTCGACTGAGGTCAGCTGGTCTTTGTCACCCAGCAGCAGCAGGCGTGCCTGCGGATTCAGAGCTTGACAAAGCCGGGCCAGCAATTCCAGCGAGAGCATTGAGGCCTCATCCACCGCAATCAACTCAGCTGGCAAGGGGTTGTCCGGATGATATTTCGCCTTGGGGCTGCTGCCATGCAGCCCCAGCAGCGAATGCACGGTGCCGGCAGGAAGGCTGCTGAGACGGCCCTTCAGCTCTTCCGAAACATTCAGGTAGGGCAGTTCAGCAATGATGGACTGGCGGATTTGCGAAGCGGCCTTGCCGGTGGGGGCGGCAAGGGAGATTTTCAATTCCGGGTTGCGCCGCAGCTCCAACGCCAGGATACTGGCCAGAACTGTGGTCTTGCCGGTGCCGGGGCCACCGGTGATGACGGCAAAATTCCTTTGCAGGGCCAGTGATACAGCTTGCTGCTGGCGGTCTTCAGCGAAGTCTTTTCCGGTAAAGCGCCGGTTGGCGGCGCTGATTTCTGCCAGGCGGTACGGTTCCGCAGGGCAGCGACCGCGACGCTGCCGGATTGCCTGGGCGATCTGCTCCTCGGCCAGTCGGTAGCGATGCAGGTAGAGCAAATTCTGTCCTCGATCATAGACCAGGGGTGTGCGTTGGCCGCTGTCTTCTGCAACCATATCCGGATACCGGGCAAAGAGAACCTCGTATTCGGCAAGCGTCAGCGGGGCAGGGGGGATGTTTTGCCCGACTCCGAATTCTTCCGGGGCATCACTCCATTTTTGCAGGTTCAAGGCACAATGCCCCTGTATGATGGCAGCCAGAGACATCGCCCCCAGCAGTTCCAG
>JAAZIZ010000324.1 GCA_012800565.1 Lentisphaerota bacterium | reverse complement strand
GCCGGTGCCGATGGCCCAGACGGGTTCGTAGGCAATCACCACCTTAGCCATTTGCTCAGCCGTCACTGCGGCCAGGCCCCAGCGGACCTGTTTTTCAATGACCGCTTCAGTTACGCCCTGATTGCGTTCTTCCTGGGTTTCACCGACGCAGAGCAACACAGTTAAATTGGCGGCCAAGGCGGCCCGAACACGCGCATTGACGGTTTTGTCGGTTTCGCCGAACAGCTGGCGGCGTTCACTGTGGCCGACAATGACATGGCTGACGCCCAGCTCAGCGAGCATCCCGGCGGAAATTTCACCGGTGTAAGCACCGCTTTTTTCCCAGTGCACATTTTGGGCGCCGACTTTCAGGCAGGTTCCGGCGCATTCGGCCAGTACGGCTGCAATAGTGGTGAAAGGCGGACAGACCAACACTTCCGGCCCATTTTTACAGCTTTTGCGGTCACAGGCGCATTGTTCTTTCAGAGCTTTGATGAGCGCTATGCCTTCACTGGCAGTCTTGTTCATCTTCCAATTGCCGGCAATGAGTTTCTTGCGGGACATAATTTCTCCTGCTGGTTTCGGCCTCTCCTGCAGAGCGCAGAAGAGGCGTTGGGTTGGCTACGGAAAAGAGCGTTGAGGGTTATTTGTCATCCAGGGCGGAGCAGCCGGGGAGGTCCTTGCCTTCCAGAAATTCCAGGCTGGCGCCGCCGCCGGTGGAGATATGGGTGATTTTGTCTGCCAAGCCGCTTTGGTTGACAGCGCTGACGGAATCTCCGCCACCGACGATGCTGATTGCTTTGGAATCGGCCACGGCCTGGCAGATGGCGTTGGTGCCGGCAGCAAAGTTGCTCATTTCAAAGCAACCCATGGGGCCATTCCAGACGATGGTTTGGGCAGTTTTGATTTCAGCGCTGTAGACTTTAGCAGTTTCCGGGCCGATATCCAGTGCGCTCCAGCCGGCGGGGATATCATTGCCGCAGATTTTGATATTGGCGTCATTGGCGAATTTATCAGCGATGCGATTATCGCAGGGCAGCAGGAATTTGACTCCGGCGGCTTTAGCCTGAGCCAAGGTGTCTTTGGCGGTTTCCAGCAGTTCGGTTTCGCAGAGAGAGTTACCGATTTCGTGTCCCATGGCTCGCAGGAAAGTATAGGCCATGCCGCCGCCGATCAGGATGGTGTCGACTTTCTGCATCAGGCTCTGCAGGACCTCAAGTTTGCCCGAGACTTTGGCCCCGCCGATAATGGCGACGAAAGGACGTTTGGGGTTGCTCATGGCCAAGCCCAGGTATTCGAGTTCTTTCTGCATCAGGAAACCGGCAACGCAGGGGCCGCCTTTTTTGCGCATATATTTGCAGATTGAGGCGGTTGAAGCGTGATCGCGGTGAGCCGTGCCGAAAGCGTCATTGACGTAGACTTCAGCATAGCTGGCCAGTTTTTCCGCCATGGCGGCCTTCTGAGCTTTCAGCTCTGCTTTTTTGGCGGCGTACTCTTCTTCACTCATTTCCTCAGTTTTCTTGGCTTTTCCCTCTTCAGCCTGATAGAAGCGGGTATTTTCCAGCATCAAAATCTGACCCGGGGCCAAGGCACGGGCAGCAGCATCAGCCTGCTGGCAATCCGGGCAGAATGCGATGTCCCGGTTGAGCAGCTTGCCGAGGTATTCGGCGACCGGCTTCAGGCTGAATTCAGCCTGGTAGCCTTTGCCTTTGGGACGTCCCAGATGGCTCATCAGAATCAGGGAGGCGCCATGCTCAAGGATATAGTTGATGCTGGGCAGTGCAGCTTTGATGCGCGTATCATCGGCAATGGTCAGGGATTCGGTGAGAGGGACATTGAAATCTACTCTCATGATGACTTTTTTCCCAGTTAACGTTATGTCGCGGATGGTTTTTTTTTGCATTGCTGATGCTCTCCTGGAGTTGTGTTTGTTTCAATGGTTAAAAGTTGCCGCTGCCAGGCTGAATCGGCTGATACAAGCGCCAACTGCCCTGCGCGGGCACATGCAATAATATATATTGCAACGAGCTAAATAAAATTGTTTCTGGCTTAATAAGTCACGACAATGGCAATTACTTCGAGAGTTTCGCTGCCGTTGTTGGTCAGGCTGTGGGAGTCGCCCTTGCCGGTCAGGACGGTATCGCCGGGATACACAGTTGAGGTCACTCCGGCATCTGTCACCGTGCCGATGCCTTTGAGCACGATGTAGACCTCATCTTCATTGCAGTGGGGATGTAGGCCGATGCCGCTGCCCGGAGGGAGAATCAGCTTGGCGCAGACCCGGAGATGCTCTCCACCAAATTCTTCCTTTTTGAACAGGTGCTCGAAAGTGACTGCACCCGGGCCGCCTTTCATGTTTTCCCGGATTTCCTTTTCGTAGTTGCCATTGCGTTTGAGCATGAGTGCTGTCCTTTTGTTTTAAGCTGAATGCCGTCATCCCGCGGGCGGCAAAAAAAAGCGTCCCGACGGCATGGGGAGAAGGGAGGGAAGGGAAGGAGGGGAAATGCCGTCGGGACGCAAAAATATTTGCAAAAGATTTCCCTTTCGCAGATTTTAATGTAGTCGGGCATTTGGTTTTTACAAATGCTGACGCCAAAGTTTTCTCTGCTTTTTCTATCCCCCCAAGTTGAAAATTGAAAAACTAAACGCACTACCTGAAATGTTCTTCAACGCATTTAATCTGACAAAAGCAG
>JAAZIZ010000323.1 GCA_012800565.1 Lentisphaerota bacterium | reverse complement strand
TTTTCCAGGTCCACCCGCTCAGGGATATCTCCGGGCAGATGATACTGCTCATCGCTGTAAGGATACGAACCGAGATTCATAATAGTGCGCCGATAGCCGGCCTTGATGAAGTTGCCGTCGTCATCATTGATGGATTTTTTGGGGGCGCAGAATACTTCCAGGGGCAGCTGATAGCGCTGGGCGGTGCGTGGCATCAGTTCAGCCAAAGCCTGGCCCTCAGGTGTGCTGTAAATGGCGTAGTGGGTCTTGCGGTTGGCAGCGAAATCAGCATCGGACTTGCCGTCCAGTGAATCTTGGTTCAGAACCGCGATGATATTGTCGCCGCGTTCGCGGGCGGCGTTTGCAGCACTGGCGCTGTGCCAGGGAGTATGCTCTTCATTGCAGAACAGCACCCGGACAGTGCGCTGGCGCGGCAACGCGGAAAGCACTCGCACCAGTTCCATATTGGCAACTGTGCCGACTGCATTGTCGTGGGCACCGGGGGAATTTATCCAGCTCATTGAGTCTTTGTGGGAAATCAGCTGGATGATTTCGCCGCTGCTGCCGCTCCCGGGCAGGGTCACTTCAATATTGTGGGCATCATACCAGGGGTCTTCCGGCTGCGGCCTATCATACCAGTGATGCAGCGGCTTGGCAGGGTTGCAGCGGAAAGCCTGCACCCGGTTGGGAACAAGCTCCACCAGAGAAGAATACCGCCGCATCTCCGCCGCAATAAACTCATCTGTCTCATCCAGAGAATTCTTACTCTGCCAAGGACGGGTGTATGACACCGTACGGAATGAAAAAGGGTCACGGCAGAGATGGAATAAATCGCGGCGCAGGCGCTCCTGCGAGACATCAGCAAGCACTTTCGGATTCATAACACTCCTTGGTCTGGGAAAAAACATCCTCGGTCTGAACAGGACAGCTGCTACTATACACACAAAACGGCAAATACAAATTCAGGGAGTAAAAATCAGCACCCTCTGTTCGCAATCGGCAGCAGTCGAGTGCATATTATTTCTTGCCGGTCTGGACCGATTGCAGCACCATTGCAGTTCCCTCAGGGCGCATAGTACATCCCGCCATTGATGTTGATGGTCTCGCCGGTCAGGTAAGCATTGCTGATAGCGAACAGCACCGCCTCGGCGATCTCTTCGGAAGTGGCTCCGCGGCCCAAGGGGATGGCCGCGCTCTCCTGCTGGTATTTTTCCGGGCTCAGGCGCAGGTTGATGTTCTCGGTAATCACCATCCCGGGTGCGATAGTGTTGGCCGTAATGCCGAAAGGTGCGCCATTCTCGGCAAAGGCCCGGGTCAGCCCGTGCATGCCCAATTTAGAAACCCCGTAGGCTATCATGTTCATTTCCGCCGGCCGGAAAGCCCGTACCGAGGAGATATTGATGATCCTGCCCCAGCCGCGTTCCCGAGCCTGCTGGAACAACTCCAACGAGCAGAGAAAGGCGCCTTTCAAATTGACATCCATGACCTGACTCCACCAGTCACCCTCGCTCATCTCCGCACTGCGCCGCCAGGGGTCCAGCCGGGCATTGTTAACCAGGATATCGACCGGTGCCAATTCCTGGAACATCTGCTTGACCATAGCCTCATCCGCGACATTGCAGCGCCAGGCGCTGGCGTTACCGCCGGCCGCACGGATTTCCGCGGCCACGCTTTCCGCCTTGTCGATATTATTGGCGCAATTCACCACCACCCGACATCCGGTCCGCCCCAGACTCAGGGCGATGATTCTGCCGATGCCCTGTGAGCCGCCGGTAACCAGAGCAGTCTTTCCTTGCCAGTCCATAGATACTCCTTAATTTTAGCCTCAGCTGTAAACCCTGCATCTTGCTGCGGGAATAACATAAATCCCTCCTGAGAAAATTCAATTGGGAGATACTGATGTCTGTCGCCGCTGCAGCAGACGCTGGATATTTTGCCCCAGAATTGGCTGCAGTACCTTGTCCGGCAGAGGTATGGACAGGAAGCAGGAGAGCTCCCAGGCCTGGTTGTGGGCGGCAAAATCCGAGCCGAAGACAAAGCGTTTACTGCCGAAGCGCGCAATGCTGTCCTGCCAGGGCAAGGTCGAGCAGAAGGTCCCGCAGAACTCGAAATAGGTGTTGCTGGCCGCAGCGGCGATTGTCTCGCACTGCCGCCGGCCACCGTCACTGCCGCCGGAATGCCCGAGCAGGAAAGCCGCGCGGGGATATTTCGGAGCAATTTCTGTCAGGGCGGCAGCATCGCCCCAAGTATGTATAAGTATCGGCAAGGCGTACCGGTCCGCGTATTCCCAGACCCGACAGTAGCGCGGATCAGTCAACGGGATAGCCCAGTAAGCCGGCAGCAGCTTGAAGCCGACAAAAAATTCCCGCCGGAAAAATTTATCCAGCACCGGGACGGTGATTTTCTCCTCATAGAGGGGATTGAAGACAAAATAGCCTGAGAAGCGGCCGGGGAATTTCCGCGCTTCTTTCTCCAGCGCCCGGTTGCCGTCCACGGGCTCGCTGAACAGCGCCTGTTCAGAAGACAGGATAATCCGGTCCACGCCGTGCTTATCCATGTCCGGCAGCATTGCGCTGAGCATCCGGCCCGGTTCGATATCCCGATTGTACCAGCCCCGATTGGCCGCACAGTCATGCGTATGCGCATCAATCACCGGCAGCGACAACGGCATTCCCCGCCGGAACGCATCCCAAAGCGGTTTTCGGGCCAGCAGCGGACTGTCAGAAGCCAGCTTCCGGTTGAGCGGAGGAAGCTGCAGCAGTCGCTCCAAGTTCCCGTGGGCAATCATCTCCCGCTCCGCCGCAGTCAGTTGAGCATGGGCCAGGGCGCCAATGGCAGCACCATAATGGGTTTTATAACCGATGCCGAACAGCAGCCGTTCACAACCGAAATGCTCCTTGACCAGTTCAATGGCCTGGCGCATGTGCAGCCAGGAGATATCCAGGAAGATATTCCGGCAGCGCCAGAGGACATCAAGGATGGCTCCAAAGGATGGCCACATGTGCTGGCAGAGGACGAAATTTACCGATGGATATTTCTGAGCCAGGTATTCCAGATCGCGAAACAGCAGCGGGTCATTGCTGCCCCGGAAATCCAACAGCAGCAGCGGTTGGCATGGTGCCAGTTCAGCCAGCAGCCGTTCGATCTGGCGCAAGGGGAAACGCGAGATCGCGGGGCAGACCCGGAAAGCCTTGCGGCCGGCGCGAGCCTGTTCCAGCAGCCACTGCCGGCTGGCTTCAATGAAGAAGTCCGCAGGTGTGATCACAAAAGCCGGATAAAGCCGTTCCTGCCAGGGCGCGATCTCCTCCAGCAGCTTCCGGTTCCCGTGCAAGGGCGTGGCATCGCGGGCCTCAATGGACGACACCAGGCAGCGGTCAATGGACAAGTAATCAAGATGAGCCAGCAAATCCTTGGCCCGGGGGAAATCCGGACGGGCGTAAGCCCCGTAACCGATCATGGGATTGAGAGCGAAGTACTGCATTGATGCTCCTTGTTGCTGTCGATAGGCAATGCTGCTGACATCCATCCTGGCACAATACTCAGCAATGCGCCAGGCCGGCGCTGATTTTGGCACCGAGGGCTTTGCATTCGTCCACGCTCAGATGTGCACTAACGCTTATGGTTCCCACCCGATGAATGATATCGCGGCTCTGCGGCCAGGAGTCGACATGGTATTGCGGCACTTCTTTGGCCAGCGGACACTTGAAGGGGCAGCCTTCAGCCGTAGCCGTCTTTTGTTCCAGGATATGCTCCCAATGCCAGGCCATGTGCCAGTTCCGCACCCCTCGCGTGGCATCACCGGCATTGCCGCCCAGGATTTTCGCATTCTGAGCCCGGAAAGAGAACTCCTTGTCATCGAAAAGCAATGGCAGGGTATAGCCGCAAATGCCGTCCG
>JAAZIZ010000322.1 GCA_012800565.1 Lentisphaerota bacterium | reverse complement strand
TCATTCAGCTCCTGACGCAAAAAACAGGGCAAGGGCAGCCCTGTCATCGCCCGCAGCAGCAGCACGCCCTGGCGCGGCAACCGGAGGATTTTGCGATTGCCCCAGGCCATAATCTCAGCTACCTGGAAGCCGGCCTGATGCAGCATTTCGATGCTGCGCCGTTCGTGTTCGCTGAGGCTGCGGGGCCATTGGAATTGGACAAAGCTGCGCAGAATCCGGGGCCAGCTGATGTGCAGGTCGTAATACAGAAACACCTGCAGGTCTTCGGCGATCTGGTAATATCCTCCCTGGGTTCCAGGCAGGAACTTCATCTTCTTCTGCAGGTCCAGCTGCAGAAGCGCTTTTACGCTGGTCAGTTGCGCCTCTTCCAGGCGCTTCCTCCATTTCGGATGCAGTTCCAGTTCGAACATGGCATTATCGCCTCAGGGGGGGTCAATAGCGGTAGTATTCAGGCTTGAATGGCCCGTCGATCGGTACTCCTATGTAATCGGCCTGACGCTGGCTCAAGTGCGAGAGCTGTGCTCCGAGCTTGGCCAGATGCAGCCGGGCGACCTCTTCGTCGAGCTTTTTGTCCAGGACATAAACACCTACGGGCAGGTCTTCGCTGGCCAGCTTGAGCTGGGCCAGGACCTGGTTGGTGAACGAGCAGCTCATGACAAAACTCGAGTGCCCGGTAGCACAGCCGAGATTGACCAGCCGCCCGTCCGCCAGCAGAATGATGCAGTGGCCGTCGGGGAAGATGTATTTGTCAACCTGAGCCTTGAGGTTCTCGTGGCGGATGCCTGGCCAGGCTTTCAATTCCGCGACCTTGATTTCATTGTCAAAATGACCGATATTGCAGACCAGGGCGTGGTCTTTCATGCGGGACATCTGCTCCGCGCTGATGACATCGCAATTGCCGGTACAGGTGACAAAGATGTCACCCTGACTGATGACTGCGTCCAGGGTCACCACTGCGTATCCCTCCATCGCCGCCTGCAAAGCGCAGATGGGATCGATCTCAGTCACCAGCACCCGTGCACCCAGGCCGCGCAGGGCCTGCGCACAGCCTTTGCCGACATCGCCATAACCGCAGACCACGCAGGTCTTGCCCGCGATCATCAGGTCGGTCGCGCGCTTGATGCCATCGACCAGCGATTCCCGGCAGCCGTAGAGGTTGTCGAATTTGGATTTGGTGACCGAGTCATTGACATTGATGGCGGGGAAGAGCAGTTCCCCGGCTGCGAAACGCTGGTAGAGCCGATGCACGCCGGTGGTGGTTTCTTCCGAGACTCCGCGGCAGGCGGCCACCGCCTTTGTCCATTTGCCAGGCTCCTCCTGCCGGCAGCGCCGCAAACAGGCCAGGAGCTCGCGTTCGTCTTCGGGGGCATCGGGGGGGCAGTCCAGGGCGGCGGGATTGTTTTCGCCTTTGTAACCCAGATGCAGCATCAAGGTTGCATCGCCGCCGTCATCGACAATCAGCTGCGGTCCTTCTCCGCCGGGGAAAGTCAGGGCCTGGCGGGTGCATTCCCAGTATTCCTGCAGTGTTTCGCCTTTCCAGGCAAAGACCGGCACCCCGGCTGCGGCTACTGCGGCGGCCGCGGAATCGCGGGTGGAATAGATATTGCAGGAACACCAGCGGACCTGGGCCCCGAGAACAGCCAGAGTCTCGATCAGCACCGCAGTCTCAGTGGTCATGTGCAGGCTGCCCATCAGGCGCAGCCCGGCCAGCGGACGGGACGGACCATATTTTTCCCGTACGGCCATCAGACCCGGCATTTCCTGCTCTGCCAGTTTGATCTCTTTGCGACCCAGGGCTGCCAGAGAAGGATCGGCCAGCCAGTAATTTTCAGTTTTGACAATGGACATATTCAGACCTTTTTTTCGCCGGCATTCTCTGCGGCGGGTGGATGGTATGCAAATCGACAGCGGCGCGTGATGATACTATAATCCGGCAAACAGCTGTCGCAACTGCTGCCAGGTGCCGGCAGCAAGATTCGCGCCCGCTTCGGAAACTACCGCAGCCGCGGTGGCGGCCGCCAGCTGCCCGGAGGCCGCCAGAGAACGCCCGTTCAGCCAGGCGTACAGGAAACCTGCAGCCCAGAAATCCCCGGCGCCGGTGGTGTCAACCACCCTGGCCGGCAGCGCCGGGATGTGAGTTACCTCATTGCCGCAGGCAATCCAGGCGCCGCGGGCCCCGCTTTTGACTATTCCCAGGTAGCATAAACGGGCCAGTTGGAGCGCAGCCGTCGCAGGCTCGGCAGTACCGCAGAAAGCCGCCGCCTCCAGTTCGTTGAACAAGGCTACTGAGACGTATTGGTCCAGCAACTCCCGCAGCAGCTCGCGGTGTTTCGCGACCAGCTCCGGCGAACCGGCATCATAGCATACACTCAGACCAGCGGCCCTGGCCTGAGACAGAATCTCGGCCGCGATTTCCGGCGTGTACAGGATGTAGCCCTCGACATAAAAATGACTGTAGGGCAGGTAATCATCAGCCCGGAAGTATCGGTTGTGCAGCAGGTCTGCGACGCCCAGACAGGGCCGCATGCTGCGTTCGCCGTCAGGCGTGACCAGGGACAGGCAGCTGCCGGTCTCGGCCCCGGCAATCACCTTGAGGCCTTCCACCGCGACCCCGGCCGACTGCAGAGCCTGACGGAAAAACTCTCCGCGCTGATCATCACCGATCAGGCTCAGCATTCCGGCCACGCCGCCCAGACCGGCGAAAGCCCGGGCGGTATTGCCGGCTGCGCCGCCAGGAGCGGTGCGGCTGGGGTGAGGCAGAGCCAGGCGCAATGCCTCGCGGTCAACGCCTGAGATCGGCTGCGAGCCGCCTTTCCGGCCCGGCCAGCGGGCCAGAAAGTCCTCCGGCACTTCGGCGACCTCATCAATCAAGGCCGCACCGAAAGCCAGCAATCGCGGCGGCGGAGTGAATTTGGGCAGCTCCAGCATTGGCCTGCCTGCCGCTTCAGGCCAACGCCTGTCGCAGCGCCTCGGCCTTGTCAGTCTGCTCCCAGGGGAATTCCGCACGTCCGAAATGACCGTATATCGCGGTCTGCCGGTAGGACCAGCCGCGCGGGGCCTTCAAAGACAGCAGCTTGATGATTTCCGCGGGCCGGAAATCGAACACAGTGCCCTGCTGCAGCACTTTCGCCAGCGCTTCGTCTGCGACCGTGCCGGTGCCGAAAGTGTTGACATTGATGCTGACCGGCACTGCCCGGCCGATGGCGTAGGCGACCTGGATTTCGCAGGTCCGGGCCAGGCCGGCCGCCACGATGTTCTTGGCGGCATAACGGGCCATATAGGCGGCTGAGCGGTCAACTTTCGAGGGGTCCTTGCCGGAAAAGGCACCGCCGCCGTGCCGGCCCATGCCGCCGTAGCTGTCAACGATGATCTTGCGTCCGGTCAGGCCGGTGTCACCCATGGGGCCGCCTTGCACAAAGCGCCCGGTGGGATTGATCAGATAATCCTTGGGCGACAGCTGGGACACCCAGGCGGCGGGGAGGATTTCCTGCGCCACTTGCGCCACCAATGCCCGCAGCTGCTCCTCGCGCATCTCCGGAATGTGCTGATGCGAGACGACCAGGCTCTTCAGCCCTACCGGGCGGCCATTCTCATACCACAGCGATACCTGCGATTTGGCGTCGGGACGCAAAAACGCATACTTTTTCGGATCGGAATGGCGCAGTTCCGCCAGACGGGCCATAATCTTATGGGCGTAGAAAATCGGTGCCGGCATCAGCTCCGGAGTGTCTGAGCAGGCAAAACCGAACATCATGCCCTGGTCACCGGCTCCCTGCTCACCAGTCTGACTGGTCGCAGCCGTTACGCCCAGAGAGATGTCCGGAGACTGGGCGTGGATTTTTACCAAAATCTCGGCAGTATCAGCCGAAAAACCCAGCTCGGGATCATTATAGCCGATATCACGCACGACCTGCCGCGCAATCGCGGCATAATCTACCTTCGCGGTGCTGGTGATCTCACCGGACAGGACGATGAAATCAGTGGTGGCCAGTACTTCACAGGCAACCCGGCTCTCGGGGTCCTGCGCCAGACAGCAGTCTAAAACACTGTCCGAAATCTGATCGCAGACCTTATCCGGATGACCCTCGGAAACCGACTCAGAGGTGAATACATGACGGGACATGACCATAGACATGAAAAAACTCCTGATGATTGCAGACAATAAGAAAAAACACAACAAGTATGAAAAAAACAACAAGCGCATAATATAATTCAAGGAATTGAATTTTCTTGCAATATATTGAAAATTTTGCCGCCTGAGGCAATTTTTTTGGGGTAGTGGGTCAAGATAGCGCTGGTTTAAATGTGGTAATGTATAGGACGCAGGGGACATAGAGGACATATAGGAGTATGGATGAGACAATGGGATAATGGGACAATGGGAGGTGCGATTTTAGCTTTACCAGTCCCATTGTCCTATTCCTACGTCCCCTACGTCCCCTACGTCCTCTATGTCCCCTGCATTTCCCCGCTTCCCGCCGTGCGCCGGCGGGGCGGGGATAAAATCTTGGCTTGCAGAATTGTTAAAGTTGATTAGCGGGTTATATTCTAAGCAGCATAGCGGTTTTCTGCCGCTGTGTTTTATTAGTTATTACAATTGACAGGAGTAGGTTGCAATGATCATCGGCATTGTGAAGGAAATCATGCATGGTGAGGGACGTGTCTCCGCGACTCCGGAGACAGTGAAGAAGTACCGGGAAGACGGTTTTCAGGTACTGGTGGAAAACGGCGCCGGGCAGGGTGCGCTGTTTTCGGATGAGCAATACCGGCAGGCCGGTGCGGAAATGCTGTCCGACTGCGCTGAAATCTACCGCCGGGCGGATTTGATCCTTAAGGTCAAGGAGCCGCTTTTCAATGCCGACCGCGGGGTGCATGAGCTTGATATGATGCACGCCGGGCAATATCTGATTACCTTTATCCACCCGGCCTCGCCGGTGAACCATGAGATGGTCAAAAAGATGGCCGCCAAAGGTGTGATCGCCCTGACCCTTGATGGAGTGCCCAGAATCTCCCGGGCCCAGAAAATGGACGCCTTGACCTCAATGAGCACCTGCGCCGGATACAAAGGCATCTTGATTGCCGCCAGCAATTTGACTAAATTCATACCGCAAATCTTCACTGCAGTTGGCATGATTAAGCCCTGCAACGTACTGGTCATCGGCACCGGCGTGGCTGGTCTGCAGGCCCTCGCGACTGCCAAACGCCTGGGCGCGGTGACCTATGCCGCCGATATCAGGCCGGATGCTGTCGAACAGGCCAAAAGCCTGGGTGCTAAGATCGTTGAGACCGGTGTGCCGGGCGAAATCGCCGTCGGCCAAGGTGGCTATGCCCAGGCCCTGCCGAAAGAATGGCTGGTCAAGGAACGGGAAGCGTTGCGTGAGGCAGTCAAGCAAATGGACATCATCTTCTGCTCGGCCCTGGTGCCCAGCCGGCTGGCGCCAGTCCTGATCACAGACGAGATGGTGGCTTCCATGGCCCCGGGCTCGGTAATCGTCGATATCTCGGTGGACCAGGGCGGCAATTGTGCCCTCACCGTCCCCGGCGAAACCTGCGTGCGGCATGGAGTCACCATTGAAGGCATCAAGAACATCCCCGGTATGCTGCCGACCAGCTCAACCTGGATGTTCGCCCAGAATGTCTATCACCTGGTCAAATATCTGGTCCAGGATGGACGCATAGTCCTGGACCGCTCAGACGAGATCGTGGCCGGCATCCTGACCACCATCGATGGTGAGCTGGTCCACAAAGGTGCCCTTGAAGCCATGGGAGGTACAAAATGAGCGCGGCATGGTTGTGTCTGTTGTTTGTAGTCAGTTCCGTGGTGGGATATATGCTGATCAGCAACGTCCCCTCACTGCTGCATACGCCGCTGATGTCGGGCATGAATGCCTTGTCCGGCATCACTGTAGTCGGAGCGATCGCGGCCGTCGCAACGGGCAGCCGTGCCCTGGCTCTGGCCGCAGTGGTCCTGGCTATGATCAATGTGGTGGGCGGATTCGCCGTGACTGACCGGATGCTTAAGATGTTCAAGGGACAAAGGACGAACGGAAATGACTGAGAAGATGTATTTCATTTTGGGGGTCGTTGCGGTACTGATCGTGCTGGCCGGAATCGTCCTGATGAGCCGGGTCCGCAGCGCCAGAGCCGGGAACGCCCTGGGCGCAGTGGGGCTGGTCCTGGCGGTGGTGCTGATGCTGCTTAAACAGCAGCTGCTGAGCAATACCATGCTCTGGACCGCCATGGCGGTCGGGCTGCTGCTGGGGGCGTGGATGGCCGCACGGGTAAGCATGCTGGGCATGCCCCAGATGGTGGCGTTGCTGAACGGCTTGGGCGGGCTGGCCAGCGCCCTGGTGGTGTATTCGGTCAAAACCCCAGCAAGTTCCCCATTCGAGTATTACGCCGGGCTGCTGGCTTTGGCCATCGGTATGGTGACCTTCTCCGGCAGCATGGCCGCGGCCGGAAAACTGGCCCGGCTGCTGCCGCAACGGCAGGTGGTGCTGCCTGGACACAGCGTGCTCTCCTGTGGACTGCTGCTGCTGATGTTGCTGACTATAGCAGTCTGGCCGCAGCCGGTGATCTTGGGCATCCTGTCGCTGGTCTTCGGCTGGATTTTCGCCATCCGGGTCGGCGGCGCCGATATGCCTATCACTATCTCACTGCTGAATTCCACCAGCGGGGTGGCCGGCGGCGTGGCCGGTATTGCCATCGGAGACCCGGTGCTGACCTGCATCGGCGCGGTGGTCGGAGCCTCAGGACTGCTGCTGACTCAGATTATGTGCCGGGCCATGAACCGCAGCCTGCTGAAAATTCTCTTCAGCACAGGTTCCACCAAGAGCGAGGCGAAAGGCGCTCCGGCCGCCGAACCCGGCGCTGCTGCCCCGACTGAGGCTAAGGCGCCGGAGGCGGACTTGCCGGCCATCCTGCGCTCTGCCAAGGATGTGATTATTGTCCCCGGCTATGGCATGGCTCTGGCCCAGGCGCAGGCGGCAGTCAAGACTCTGGCGGACCGCTTTGCCGAACTGGGCGCGAAAGTGCGCTACGCAATCCATCCGGTGGCCGGACGCATGCCCGGGCACATGAATGTGCTGCTGTGCGAGGTCGATGTGCCTTACGAGCAGCTCCATGAACTTGATGACATCAACCCGGATTTCGCGGCCTGCGATCTGGTCCTGGTGGTCGGTGCCAACGATACCATCAATCCCGCCGCCAATACTGCGGAGGGAACGCCTATCTATGGCATGCCGGTGCTGGCGGTCGCAGAGGCCAAATGGACGGTGGTCTGCAATCTTGATACCGGCCCCGGCTACGCCGGCGTCCCCAATGCCATCTACGACAGCCCCAAGACTATCCTGCGGCTCGGTGATGCCAAAGAGTCACTCAAGCAACTGCTGCAGATGCTGAACTGAAGATATGTTAATGTGCGAAATCTTGTGATGAATACTTGTAATGTAATTCTTGAGGAGGCGTTGTAGTTCAGGCTTATGTCGCGCCCCGTTGGGGCTTGCG
>JAAZIZ010000321.1 GCA_012800565.1 Lentisphaerota bacterium | reverse complement strand
TCCGCACCCGCGGCGCCGGCGAATGCGCAGTGATCAAAGGCGGGAGCGTCAACGCGACAGGCTGCCGCCTGGAAAATCTCCTTTTCGAGCAGCCGGTTGTCTTTACCGGCGACAACCTGACTTTGCACAGCTGCACCTTTAAGGCAAAGGCTGTTCTGTCCGGCAACAATATCCAGGTCACGCATTGCCAGTTTGATGTGCAGCCGGACTTTTCCGCCGCCACCGGATTCCGTCACAGCAATCTGGGATTGACGCCAGCAGTTACCGGGCTGGCTGACCTCGACGACGGGCGCAGTTTCGATGCCTTCCCCCTGGGGCCATACCGCCTGGTCCGGTCTTCCAAGCCTCCCCGCCTGCTGTGCGGTCCCGTCATTCGTTCTGTCACTGATACCATGGTGGACATCGAATGGTGGACTGATGACAAGGGGGTGTCATCGGAACTTTGCTGGGGTACCAGCGAAAAATGCGAAAATCGCGCAGGCCAGCCATTCACCGGCGGCTATTGGCACTCGCTGAGCCTGGCCGGGCTCAAGCCCGGGACAACTTATTTTTTCCGCATTTCCTCGCGCTCTCCCCTCCGTGAACATCATTCCACGATGGAGCTGGCGGTGCAGAACCGTCTGCTGAAACGGGAGTTTATCAGCACTGATCCCATCAGTTTCACCACCCTCGGGGAAAAGCCCGCCCCGCGCACGCTGACCGTCAGCGAGGGCAGCATCAGCCCGGTGCTTGACCAGGCGCGTCCCGGCGACACTGTCCTGATTCGCGGCGGTGTTTATGCGGAAACCCTGTATGTCCGTTCGGCCGGCCTGACTCTGCGCAATATGCCCGGCGAAAAAGTGTTCCTTGATGGCCGCAGGGTCATCCAAAAGGGGATTGTGCTGGAAAACAAGCCTGACACGGTCATCGACGGCTTGTTTTTCAAGGAACTTTCCGGCACTGCCGGCATCGTGATCAATGGCGGCGAAAGGATCACCATCCGGCGCTGCTTCTATGACGGGAGAAGTCGCGAATATACCCCGGTGTTTGTCACCGCCAACGGTGTCAAGCGACTGACCATTGACAATTGCCTGGTCACCCGCGGATTCCATGGCGCCAGCTTTTGGCGGTGCCCCGACCTGGTGATAAAAAATTGCGTCTGGTTCAACAACCAAATCACCCATTTCTATGTTCACAATATGCCCGATGAAATCGCGACTTTGAGCAAAAACGTGTTTTGGGATGTCATTCCGGTAAAACTTCGCAATTCTCTGGTGTCAAGCCTGAACATTGAGTCCCTGCGCGAATCCGGGAACTGCTGGTATCTGCGCGTCCCGGAAAATTACCGCAACCTGATAGGCTATACGCGCATTGAAGGAGATCAAATCCGGGCTGAAGTGAATTATCAGCAGTTTCTTGCAGACGCAGAGCAGGAAGGAACCTCCCTTTTCCTCAATCCGGGATTTGCAGCAGTACCAGAAATCGCTGCTTTTCAGATGCCGGAAGCAGTGCCACAAGACTTGCCAGCCCTGTATAAGGAATTAGACAAGCAGGAAAGCGAGCTCACTAAAAAAGCGGAAGCAGAAGAACAGCAATGGAACGGAAAAAACTATGAACCAATGGATTTTTCCAGCTTCTTTGCCACCAATCCAGCTTGTGTCGAAAACAAGATCGGGCTGATTCCGGAGCTGTTTGAGAACGGGGTTGCCAAATGAAAACCATCCTTACCATAATAACTGCCTTTCTTGCCTTGCAGACACTTTGGGCCGGAGAATTAAATCTCCGGATGCCGTTCAAGCCGGGGCGCTTGTCACCGATCGCCTGGTGGGATGCCCCGAAAGGACGCTTGTTTGAGGAAGAAGGGAAATTCCTGGTGGCGCTTGAGCCGGGCAGCGGCATGCGCTTCAAACACAATTTCACAGGAAATGCAGGGGATGTCATTGAATTCACCCTGACCATGCGATGTGAAAGTGGCCCAGTCAGTATCCGCCTGGGACAATATGCGCGCGAAGGATGGATCGGTGAAAGGGCTGCTTTTATTACGGAAGCAATTGCCAGCTTTGCCGTCTATCAGGGAGAAATCCTGCTGGAAAATGCCGTCGAACCGGATAAGGACGGCGTACTGCGAAAAGTCAGCGAATTTTCTTTTTCGATCCATGCTCATCCAGGAGCCAAACAAGTGGTGATAGAAAATATCAAAGCCGTTTTAAGACCAAAAGAGGAGCAACCATGAACAGAGTTTTTACCCTGATCGAGCTGCTGGTGGTTATCGCTATCATAGCAGTTCTGGCATCCATGCTTCTGCCGGCCTTGAGCAAGGCCCGGGCCAGCGCCCAGGCAAACAAATGCCTGAGCAATCTCCGGCAAATTGGCACGGCGGCGATGCTTTACAGCGATGACAACAACGATATGCCGGTTACATATCAGAGTGCTCCTTCTTTTGCCGTTCCAAATGTCCGTGCCTGGTACAGTGAAAGTGCCGGATACGGGATGCTGGCACCGTATCTCGGTATTAATCAGAATTGCTATGTCGGAGGAATGCGTATACAATGGGACAAGAAGCGAGTATATAGTCCATTCATTTGCCCAGTGCGCAATTTCGATGCTGTCTTGGACGGACGTGATAATTATGCCGGTTACGGATTGAATTATCATTCCATGAATTTAGGATACTCCCCATTGTTCAGGGTTGTAACACCTGCCCGTTCCGCTTACTTTGGAGAGGCGGCGTTTAATAGTCCCACTATCACCTTTACCACCGGAAGCTCAGGCGGGACACCTGTGTTTCCTCATGCCAACCCGGGGTTCCATGAGGCGGAACGATTCAGTGATGCCGCCACAATCAACCTTGCCGGCAAGACGAATATCGTTTTCTATGATGGGCATGCGGCACCGGTCGAGCGAAAGAAAGTACCAACCGATCACAGAGGCACTCCACCTTATGGAGCTTATGCCAGCTTCTGGGCCGCCTGGTACAAGGCCGCCTGGCACGGTGATTGGTAACCAATTAAACCACGCACCACATAAAAAGTCTTGGGGTGAGCTGAAGCTCATAACCAATTTTCATACTATGCTCATTTTGTGAGCTTTTTGCGGTCTTTGATTTTTCGGTAATAAAAGCGGAATACGATGTATATGCTGGCGAGCCGCTGGTGCGCAATATCGCCTCTGGCGCAACTGCGTAAAGCTGACCTCGACATACAAAAGTCTTGCCGGCACAGGCTCATTGCTCAATGCTTCAGCCGCAGGCTGGTAATAGCGGCCTTGCAGGCGATATTGAGGTCGGAGTGGTCGGCTGTGTCGGTGACTGCAACCCGCAGAGCTGCAGCTTCCAGCAAGGCATACAGCAAATCGGCGGTAAGCCGGCAGTCCAAGGGCCGGAATTCTCCGCTGGCGACCCCTTCCCGCAACAGTTGAATCAAGGTCCATCGCATTACGACTGTATGTCTGCGGACCTTGACGGATACGTCTTCACCCATCCGGCGCTGATCGATCAGATATTCTGTGATTGCCTGCAGCAGCAGCGGGTTGGCAAAAATATATTGCAGTACTTTGTCCATCACCAGGATTAGCTTCTCCCCTGCTCCCAGGCATTTATTCTTTTCGCTGTCCTGGCGGAATTCCCGGCCCAGTTTCTGCACCATCAAGGCGATGGCGCTGTCAAAAACATCACGTTTGTTCTGGAAATATTTATACAACGCGGTGCGGGCCAGTCCGCAGCAGTCCGCTAGCTGCTGGAAAGTGACGCCGGGATATCCCTGCCGGGCGAATAGTTCGAGAGCTTTTTGCAGTATTTCCGCTTTGCGCGCCTGGTGGTCAACTGTGATGCTCATAGTAAAATCCTACCCTCGGGAGGGCCAATTTTCGCCCCTGTTATTGCAAAAACCGCATCGGCATACTATACTATAAAAGATATCCGCGATTTTGCTTGGCGAGACGCGGTTTTTTTGTTGGCGGAGCAGCTTTTTGCTGCAGGATATGTCCTTGCTTTCAGGCGAAAACGTTGCGTTGCGGCTGGGACGGGGCAAAACGAACCGGCAGCCGGATTTTGCGGCCTGCCCCCCCCTGCCACTATTAACGGAGACCTACCTTGCACTGCCCTTATGTGAAAATTGCCGGTATCGGTTCATATTTGCCTGACAGGGTTGTTCTTAATCAGGAACTGGCGGAGACGCTGGATACCAGCGACGAGTGGATTGTCTCCCATACCGGCATCAGCAAACGTCATATTGCCAGCCCTGACCAGGCTTGTTCTGATTTGGCGCACCAGGCTTCCAGCAAGGCTTTGGAATCGGCCGGCTTGCAGGCCGAGGAACTTGGCCTGATTATTGTTGCCACCAGCAGCGGTGATTATTACAATTTTCCCTCCACAGCCTGCCTGCTTCAGCACAAACTCGGTGCCAGGAACGCCGCTGCTTTCGACTTGGGGGCCGCCTGTTCCGGCTTCGTTTACAGCTTGGAGATGGCCCGCAGCTGGGTACTGAGCCAGCAGAAACCGGCGCTGATAGTCGGCTGTGAGCTGCTTTCGCGTATTGTCGATTGGCAGGACCGGGAGACGTGTGTGCTGTTTGGTGATGGCGCCGGTGCAGCAGTGCTGGTTCCGTCAGAAGAAAACGGCATCCCTTTCAGTTATCTGGCGGCCGACGGCGAGAACTTCAATTTACTCAAGATTGACAGCGGCTGCCGCATTTCGCGCAGTGGCCCCGAGCGGCAGCTTGGCTATCTCCAGATGCTTGGCAAACCGGTGTTCAACTTTGCGGTGCGCAGCCTGGAAAATGTCATCAATATAATCCTGCAGAAAAACAGCCTGACTATTGATGATATCACCTATATTGTTCCGCATCAGGCGAATCTGCGTATCCTCGAACTGGTGGCCAAGAGAATGGAAATCCCAAGCCAGAAATTTTACAATAATATCAACGAAGTGGCCAATACCTCTGCGGCCTCCATTCCGCTGGTCCTGGATGAACTCCAGCGCGAGAGGAAAATACATCCCGGCGACCTGATTATAACCGTTACCTTCGGCGCTGGCCTGACTTACGGCGGGAATTTATTGCGCTGGCAGATATAGTTGACAGCGCATCGACCGAGTGGTGGCGCGACTTGGTCAAAGGAGCAAGCATGAGTGAGCGTAATGCAGGCCAGGCGGAGATAATTATCCGCCGCCATCTCGCGGCTGTGCGTGAGCAGCCCTGTCCGCCCTTGCCCGTCCCGGATTATCTCGGCGTGGCAGAGAATATCGTGCGCAATGCAGTGCCCTGGCAGGCGGCGGATGGCCGGATTATCGATCCTAATGAAAAATGTGAGGTCCCGACTGCTACTGCCCGTTTTATCGGTGCTCTCGGGCTGCTGCTGCAGCAGGGGCGCTGCCTGGACCTGGTCAAGAATTGTCAGCTGGCCTTGACGCCGGCGTTGGAGGACCTGCAGCTGAATCGCACCAACTGGGGCGAATTCATCGTCAAGGAAGCCTTGATGGGCTATGCAGGAGTCAAGCCTTACTCCAGCCCGGAGCAAATCGCGTCCTGGGAGGAGAAATTCAGCGATTACGACCCTGAACGCAATTATACCCACTGCCGGCCCGAGAATGGTGGCGGCAGCGGCAACAACTTTGTGACTTTCGCTATTGCCGGAGAGGCCGGGAAGCAGTTTTTCCATCTGGCTGATAACCAGTCGCTCCTGGACAGGCTGGTCGCCTTGCAGCTGCGCCATTTCGATGCGAATGGCATGTACCGGGACCCGAATTGCCCGATGACTTATGATCTCGTCGGCAGAATGAACCTGACCCTGGCCCGCGCTTTCGGATACCGGGGCGAATATCAGGCTGAGCTGGACCGGGTACTGCGCCTGGGCGCACTGCAGCAGCTGCTGTACCAGTCCCCGACTGGCGAGATGCCCTACGGCGGACGCAGCAACCAGCAGAATTTCACGGAAGCAACGTTTGCGCTGATCTGCGAATATGAGGCTAAGCATTGCTGGCAACAGGGGGAGCGCGAACTGGCAGGGGTCTTCAAGCGTGCCGCCGCACTCGCTTTCTCCGCAATATACCGCTATGTATCCGCCCGCCCGGTGTTCTTCAGCAAGAACTTCTTCCCGCAGGACACCTCGCCGATCCACGGCCGTGAAAGAGGATATGGCTG